>CANHXZ010000008.1 GCA_947464785.1 Flavobacteriales bacterium
AAAAATCGGCGGGCAAACCCTCTACAAATTGGCCCGCAAAGGCCAGGAAGTGGAAATCCCCACCCGACCGGTGGTAGTGGAGTCTTTGGAAATAGACTCCTACGACCCAACGTTGGGCAGCGTTGAGCTCTCCGTTACTTGCGGCAAAGGCACCTACATTCGTTCCCTGGCGCACGACTTGGGTTGTACCTGGGGGTGCGGGGCCTACCTCACGGCACTGCGACGCACCCAAGTGGGGCCGTGGAAGGAAGCGGACGCCTGGTCCTTGGCCAACCTGTTGGAGGCGCTCCACCAACGGGAAACCGCGCAAACGGGGGAGTAGCACCTCCAGCGCTACCCGCGCAGCAAACGAAAAAGCCCTTTGTTTTGGGCGTCGGATTCAATTCATTTTGGGAAATGCGTGCAAGCGCTTGACAACCCCCCCTTCAATATGGTACCTTCGCGGCATGAAAATGAAGCTGTCCCATTTCCACTACGATTTGCCGCAAGAACTAATTGCGCAACACCCCGCATCCTTCCGAGACGATGCCCGTCTCATGGTGGTTCATAAAGACACCGGGAAAATTGAGCACCGCCTCTTCAGCGATCTGGTGGACTACTTCAGCGAAGGCGACTGCCTGGTTTTGAACAATACCAAAGTATTTCCGGCCCGCATGTGGGGCAACAAGGAAAAGACCGGCGCCCTCATTGAGGTTTTCTTGCTTCGCGAATTGAATTCGGAAAGCCGACTGTGGGACGTTTTGGTGGATCCAGCGCGCAAAATTCGCATTGGAAACAAACTGTATTTTGGCGACGACGACTCCCTAGTAGCGGAAGTCATTGACAACACCACCTCCCGTGGCCGCACGCTGCGTTTCTTGTACGACGGTTCCTACGAGGAGTTCCGCATCAAATTGCGCGAAATGGGCGAAACCCCCATCCCCAAGTACATTGAGCGTCCGTTGGAGCCCGAGGACGAGGATCGCTACCAAAGCATTTTTGCGGAGGTAGAAGGGGCCGTTGCCGCCCCCGTTGCCTCTTTGCACTTCAGCAAGAACATGCTAAAACGCTTGGAAATCAAGGGTGTAGACCTGGCCAAAATGACCATGCACGTCGGTTTGGGTACCTTCCGCAACGTAGAAGTAGAGGACCTTTCCAAGCACAAGATGGATTCGGAACAGTTTTGGATTTATCCGGAGACTGCGGACGCCGTCAACAAGGCCAAAGCCAACCGCAAGCGCATTTGCGCCGTGGGCACTACCGTCATTCGGGCCATGGAGAGTTCCACCACCACGGAAAACGGAATCAAGCCAACGTCCAGCTGGACGAACAAGTTCATTTTCCCACCCTACGAATTCAAGGTAGCGGACAGCCTCCTGACCAATTTCCACGAGCCGCAGTCCACCTTACTGATGTTGACCAGCGCTTTTGCGGGCCACGAATTGACGATGGAAGTTTACAATACCGCCGTCAAAGAAGGCTACCGTTTCCTTTGCTACGGAGACGCCGTTCTGTTCATCTAATTCACAGCGCAGCCAAAAAAACACCCCGGTCGCCTCGCAGAGGCGACCGGGGTGTTTGTATTTCAACCGTTGTGTTTGACTTTTCAGCCGAGGTGTTTGCTTTCTCAGCCGAGGTGCTTGCTTTCTCTGCTGTTGTGTATGCTTTTTCGGCCGGTTTTAGCGCCTATTTACCTCGTTTTTAGCGTTTCTTCGGCAGCAAAAGCCCAATTTTAACCCCCGTTTGCACATACGGTAAAGCAGACCATTCGGGCGTATTCAAGACCGCAACGGTCTCGTTGAACGAATTAAACTGCTCCTGACCTTCGGCGCGGTACGTCCGGCGCACACCGGCGCCCAAAGAGAAATCCATGACCCACCGTTCTGCGGCCCGCACCTGGTAGCCCACCAGCAATCCGGCGTCCAGGTAGTTCCGGAACGGACGGATGGTTTGCAGCGTTGTGCCTCCGCCGACATTGGTTTCCGTAAATTGTACTTTGTCCGCGTACGGCCGAAACTGCGCTTGCCCGCCCAGGTACCAACCGTTTTGGAAAGCCGGTTTTTGGAAAAAGTACTTTCCTTGCACCAAGCCGCCTAATTTCCACGTGTATTCGGCAGACAAAGAGGAAATTCCCGGGTGTGCCGGCCAGATACTTTCCCGCCAAAAGTTTCTATTGGTGGCCTGAAGGCCCACTTCCCAACTCCACTTCTTTCCGGCACGGTATTCGTACGAGAGGGGGTATGCGCCCACGCCCCAAGCACTTGGATGGATCTTCAGCCCGGATCGGTACCGGTCGCGCTGAGGTGATTGCGCCAGTTTTTCCAAATAAGTCAACTTCCGATTGGGTTCGGTGGGTTCGGAGGTTCGGGTTTCGGGCTGCGCCGTTTGCGGCGTCCGTCCTGCCGGGGAAATCGTTCGTTTTTGCATTTGAATCACTTGGCCATTGGCCCCGTGTGCACTCAATACAGCGGCTGCAAAACAAGCCCAGACCAACCCACTTCCTTTCATACCTTCGTTCTTGAATTTTGCACCATGAAAACAAATGTATTGAACCGTTGGTTCGCGGCCTTCCTGGTTTTACTGTCGCTTCAATTATCGGGCCAAAATAAATCCGCTTCGGCACCGGCGTACGTCCAGTGGGGACCGGCTTACCGCTTGAATCAGTTGCGCGTGCAAGGCATTGTGGGCACGGACCGCGGTCACTACTATACGGTGGGAACGCGCGCCATTTTAGCCAAGCCAGATCGCGTTTTGGTGGCGAAGTACCAACGCGGCACCGGATTGCAGGAATGGCAAACTGAAGTAGATGGCTTTCGCTACGAAGGCCGGATGGCTCGGTTGACCACGGTCCACGTGGTGCGCGGCGAATTTTACTTGTTTTATCAGGCGTACTCGGCCGAAGACCGGGCACGTACGCTGTTGTTGGTCAAAGTGGATTCCACCGGGGATCCGGGCAAGGCGCTCCCCTTAGACAAAGTGGATTCCCGTGCGATGGCGGAAGCCAACGTGGACGTGGTCTGGAGTCGGGACTCCAACCTGTTTGGGGTGTATTCGGAGCCCGCCAAGCAGATCGTGAACCGCGAAGCAGAGGTGCAGGTGGTGGTGTACAACCGCGATCTGGAAGAGCAGTGGCGCACGCGTTTTGGGCTGCAACGACGCAACGCTTTTTTCACCGTGACGGGCAAGGCCCTCACCAACTCCGGTGATTTTTACTTGGTGGGGTACAAGAACCCGGACGTGCGCGAGGGCGAGCGCTGGGCCTTTGGCGGCGCCAATCGGGATTACCTGCTGTACCGTTTTCAAGGAAAGCGGGTGGAAGCAGAGGAAGTTGATTTGGGATTGAAAGACGTTTTTGTGGTGAGCGGCGTGGGTTTGCAAGTTGACCGCAACCCCAATGTGCTCGACGTTTGCGGGTTCTATTCGGACCGACGCTACGGCACCACCACAGGAGCGTTCTATTTTACCTTGAACACGGAAACGATGGATCCCATCACCACCTCGTTGGAACCGTTCAGCGAGGAGTTGAAGCGCGGCATGTCCATTGGTTTGCGCGGTCGGGGCAAACGGCCGGTTCAAGCAGACTTTGAATTCAGGGATTTCATTCGCCGTGCCGACGGCGGCTCCTACGTGGTGGCGGAGGTGTACTACTTCACCGTGCAGCAAATCACCAACTCGCGCGGTCAGGTGGTGCGCACGGACTACATCTATTCGTACTTGGACGTGGTGGTGTTGAGCATCTCGCCGGACGGTAAGGTGGAGTACATGGCGCTGGTGCCCAAGCAACAGGTGACGCGCAACGACAACGGTCGGTACTCGGGATTGCTCTGGACCGTGCGGGATTCGGATTTGGTGTTGGTGTACAACGACGCCCGCAAGAACGAGGCCCGCTGGGCCACCAACCGCCCCATGCGCATCATGACCAACGCCTTTGCGGGACAGTTGGTAGCTGCCGAATTGACCGCTCCCGGGGAACTGCACTACCACGTCCTCCAGGTGAACCGCAAGGGACGTTTCCGTCCCATGCCGCGTTATTCGCGGAGCTTCAACGGCACCCAGGGGGATGCCGTGCTCTTTTCCTTCCAAGGCAACCGCGTGGTCTTTGGTGAGTTCAACAGTCGGTCGCTTCCGGGCGCCGCTGCGGCGCCGTCCAGCGGTTCGGAATCTGAAGAATCCAAGCGTTGATGACATCGGGTAAAGACATTCGTTCCCTGTCCCGGGAGGACCTGCGGACGTGGATGAAGGAGGCGGGCGAAGCGGTGTTTCGCGGCGACCAAGTGTACGATTGGCTCTGGACCAAGCAGGCGTCCAGCTTTGAGGCCATGTCCAACCTCCCCAAGGCTTTGCGCGCTCGGTTGGAAGTGGATTTTTCCTTTCCGCAGCAGTCTTTGGCCACCGTTCAACGCAGTTCGGACGGCACCCTCAAAAACGCGGTGCAGCTGCACGACGGCTTGGTGGTGGAAAGTGTGTTGATTCCCACGGAAAAGCGCATCACCGCCTGCGTCAGCAGTCAAGTGGGGTGCAGTTTGAACTGTGCATTTTGCGCCACGGCCAAGCTGAAGCGCATGCGCAACTTGGAACCGCACGAAATCTTTGATCAGGTGGTGACCATCCACCGGCAAGGACTGGAGGAATTTGGCCGACCCCTGACCAACATCGTCTTCATGGGCATGGGCGAGCCCCTGCTGAACTACCCCAATGTGCTGTCTGCCATTGAGCGGATCACGGCGCCGGACGGTTTGGGCTTGTCTCCCAAACGCATCACGTTGAGTACTGTCGGGTTGCCCAAAATGATTGTGAAAATGGCGGACGAAGGGGTGAAATTCAACCTGGCCGTCAGTTTGCACAGCGCGCGGAACGAAGTGCGGTCCTCCATGATGCCCATCAACGAGGTGTCTCCCGTGGAAGAGGTGGTGGCGGCTTTGCAGCATTGGTACCGCCTGACGAAACGACGCATCACGTTTGAGTACGTGGTGTGGAAGGGCATCAACGACGGTCCGGAAGACATCGCCGCGCTGGTGAAGGTGTGCAAAAAAGTGCCGTGCAAGGTGAACTTGATTGAGTACAATGCCATTGGAGATCCCCGTTTTCAGCAAGCGGATCCCGCGGCACTGGAGGCCTACCAAAAGGCCTTGGATGCGGTGGGCGTGGTGGCCAAGGTTCGTCGGTCCCGCGGCAAGGACATTGACGCGGCCTGCGGCCAGCTGGCAAATAAGTAGGTCCTACCGCGCGGTTCCTTCCCGGGGGCGGGTTCGCCCATCGGGCGCCTTTGCGATGTACCTTTGCAGCAACTAGACTACCCATGGACAAACAGGCCGTTTTGGACGCGCTGAAGACCGTGAAAACGGCCAGCGGTCAATCGAATATAGTGGACGCCGGACACGTCCGGAATCTTCAGATTTTTGGGGACGAAGTGGTGGTGGATGTGGTGGCGGACCGCGCCGCACTGCACCTGAAAAAGAAGTTGGAAGTGGACATCCTCACGGCCATCCACACGCACGTGCATCCCAAGGCCAAAATCAAGGTGAACTTGACGGTAGAAGCCCCCGCTGAGACGGAAGCGCAGCGCATTCGTGGCGAGGCCATTCCCGGGGTGCAGCACATTGTGGCCGTTGCCTCCGGCAAGGGCGGCGTGGGCAAGAGCACGGTGACGGCCAATTTGGCGGTGGCTTTGGCCGAAATGGGTTTTTCCGTGGGCGTGGTGGACGCAGACATTTACGGTCCGTCTATGCCGCTGATGCTGGACGCGGTGAACGAGAAGCCGGGCAGCATTGAGGTAGACGGAAAGCGCATGATGGAACCGGTGTTCACGCACGGCGTGAAGCTGATGAGCATCGGATTTTTTGCGGGTACAGACCAAGCGGTGGTTTGGCGCGGCCCCATGGCCACCAAGGCGTTGACCCAGATGATCAAGGATACGTACTGGGGCGAATTGGATTTCCTGTTGCTGGATTTGCCTCCGGGAACGGGGGACATCCACTTGAGCGTGGTGCAGGCGGTGCCGGTTTCCGGCGCAGTAGTGGTAAGCACGCCGCAGGCGGTGGCTTTGGCCGACGCCCGCAAGGGGGTCGGCATGTTCCGGATGGAATCCATTGGCGTTCCGGTGTTGGGCTTGGTGGAGAACATGGCCTTTTTCACGCCGGCGGAGCTGCCCAACAACAAGTACTACCTGTTTGGGCAGGGCGGCGTTCGGCGTCTGGCCGACGAGGTTCAGGTGCCGTTTTTGGGGGAGGTTCCGTTGGTGCAGAGCATCCGCGAGGCCGGCGACGTTGGCCGCCCGGCCGTGCTGCAGACCGAAGGTCCGGCGCGCGAAGCCTTCGTGCGCATCGCGCGGGAGACCGTCGATTCGTTGGCTAACCGCGTGGAAAACCTTCCGCCTACCGAAGCCGTGCGCATCACCACGATGGCCGGTTGCACGCCCAGCATCCGTACGAATAACTAATGCAGCTCATGGAAACCACTCTTTCGCTGCACGAGCGCGTCCTTCAGGCTCTGGACGAAATTCGTCCTTTTTTGGTCAACGACGGGGGCGATGTGGCGTTGGAGTCCATTGAAAACGGCGTGGTTTCCATCCGTTTTGTGGGGGCCTGCAAGGGCTGTTCCGTCAACCAAATGACGCTCCGCTCGGGAGTGGAAATGACCGTGAAGAAATTCGCGCCGGAAATACAGTCCGTGGTGAATCTGGACGACGAACTTTTGTAGCATCGAGTAATGAAATCAGAGGTGGTCGTACTTTTTGCGGGGGATTCCGGCGACGGTATTCAACTGATGGGCAATGCCTTTGCGCAAGAGGCAGCGCACGAAGGACACGCCGTGCGCACGTTTAGCGACTTCCCCGCAGAAATCCGAGCGCCGCAGGGATCCCTCAGCGGGGTTTCCGGATTCAAGCTTCAGTTTGGCGGGGATTCCGTGCACACGCCCGGAGATCAGGCCGACGTGCTGGTGGTCATGAACGCGGCGGCCTACAAGAAGTACCAAAATGCCTTAAAGCCGGAGGGATTGGTTTTGGCCAATTCCAGTGGTTTTGACGGCAGAAATGCGGCCCTCGCGGGCTACGCACACGGGGAGGATCCGTTGGAGGCCGTGCGCGCCAAGTACCGAACGGTGGCGGTGGACGTGCGCAAGCAGGTCAGTGCGGCGTTGGTGGAATCTTCTTTGAGCACCAAAGAGCGGGACCGCACCAAGAATTTCTTTGTGTTGGGCTTGTTGAGCTGGATGTATCAATTCCCGCAGGAGCAATTCAAATCGTTCATCCGGCGCCAGTTTGCCAAATCGGAGGCGCTGCAAGCGGCCAACCTTCTGGTTTTTGAAGTGGGTCATGCTTTGGGCGAGACGTTGGAAGTGTCTGCTGCCGCACCGGTGGCCAAGGCCCAACCAGCGCCCGGTCGGTACCGCACCTTGGTGGGCAATCAAGCCATTGCCTTGGGTCTGTTGGCGGCCGCGGAAAAAGCCCGATTGCCCTTCTTTTTTGGCGGATACCCCATCACGCCGGCGAGCGACATTCTGCACGAATTGGTTCGCCACCGTCGGGCCGATCGAATTGTTTTTCAGGCGGAGGACGAAATTGCAGCGGCCGTAGCTGCTATTGGCGCCGCCTACGGCGGCTCCCTGGCCGTCACAGCCTCCAGCGGTCCGGGAATCAGTTTGAAAGCGGAGGCTATGGGCCTTGCCGTGGCCCTGGAACTGCCCCTGGTGATCGTCAACATTCAGCGCGGCGGGCCGTCCACCGGATTGCCCACGAAGACCGAACAGTCGGACCTGCTGCAGGCGCTGTACGGCCGCCACGGCGAAGCCCCCATGCCGGTTTTGGCCGCCCGTTCCGCTACCGACGCCTTCGACACCGCCTATTTGGCCGCACGCATGGCGGTGGAATGCATGACCCCCGTCTTGTTGTTGTCGGACGGATTTGTGGCCAACAGCGCCGAAGCCTGGAAATTTCCTTCCGCCGCGGACTTGCCGGAAATCACCACTACGCGTCCGGACGGTGCCCCCGCAGACGGCAACCCTTTTGCTCCCTACCGGCGCGATGCCAACGGCGTTCGGCCGTGGGCGGTTCCTGGCCAGTTGGGTTTGGCTCACCGCATTGGTGGATTGGGAAAGGAGCCCGATTCCGGGAACATTTCCTACGCCCCCCAAGACCACGCCGCCCAAGTTGCGGCGCGTGCGCACAAAGTGAACCGCGTTCGACGCTTTTACGAACCGTCGGCCTGCGAATGCGGAGCCACCGAGGGCGACGTTTTGCTGGTGGGGTGGGGCGGAACCTACGGCAGTTTGAAGGCGGCCACCCAGTCGCTGCGCTCCGAAGGGGTCTCCGTGGCGCATCTGCACGTACGGCACGTTTTCCCGCTGCCGGAAGATTTGGGTCCCTTGCTGCGCGGATTTCGTCGGGTTTTGGTGGCGGAACTCAACTGCGGCCAGCTGCTGCAGTTGATTCGGTCGGAAACCTTGGTGGACGCGCGCGGTATCAACAAAGTACAAGGTCTGCCGTTTACCACCGACGAGTTGCGCGAGGCCGTTTTCCAAACTAGTGCTGAAATTCGCTGACATGGCCACCGCGAACGATTATGCTTCGGATCAGGACGTGCGGTGGTGCCCGGGCTGCGGGGATTACTCCATCCTGAAACAGTTTTTAACGGTTTTGGCCCAATTGGACGCAGATCCGGACCGAACGGTGGTGGTGAGCGGCATCGGTTGCTCCAGCCGTATGCCGTACTACGTGAATACGTATGGGGTGCACAGCATCCACGGCCGGGCTCCGGCGCTGGTGACCGGATTGCGCATGACCCGTCCGGATTTGGACGTTTGGGTGGTAACGGGCGACGGCGACGCATTGTCCATAGGGGGGAATCACTTGATTCACCTGCTGCGCCGCAACGTCAAGGCCCCCATTTTGCTCTTCAACAACGAAATTTACGGCTTGACCAAAGGGCAGTACAGTCCCACCAGCGGGGTGGGGCAACGCACCAAGTCCAGTCCCACCGGAGCAGTGGACGAACCTTTTGTGCCGACGGCCCTTGCGCTGGGCGCTGGTGCCACCTTCCTGGCCCGAAGCATCGACCGCGACCCCGAACACCTGCGCACGGTCTTGCACCGCGCCCACGGCCATGCGGGGAGCGCTTTTGTGGAAATCTACCAGAATTGCAACGTGTTTCACGACGGTGCCTTCGACTCCTTCAGCAACAAGGATGAAAAAGCCGTGCATTTTTTGCCGGTGGTCCACGGGCAGCCGCTGCTTTTTGGTCCCAACCAATCCCAAGGATTGGTTTTGGACGGACTCGTTCCGCGAACCGTCGATTTGACCGAAGGATCATGGTCCGCCAACGACTGCTGGATCCACGACGAAACGGACCGCGTGAAGGCCGGAATCTTGTCGGAAATGCACGGGGAAGTTCGGCCTTTTGGCGTGCTGTACGCCGTGCAACGTCCGGTGTACGAGGAGTCGGTAGCCGCCCTGCCGCCCACGGAGACGGCGACCAGCTTGGACGAAATGTTCGCGGGTCAACGCACGTGGGAAGTGTTGTAAATTTGCCGTCGATTATCCGATAAAGACTCCAGTATGGGACGCGCGTTTGAATACCGAAAGAACCGAAAGATGAAGCGTTGGGCCAGCATGGCCAAAACCTTCACGCGAATTTCCAAAGACATCATCATGGCCGTCAAGGCGGCGGGCCCCAATCCGGAGGCCAACAGCCGTTTGAAGGCGTTGATGCAGAACGCGCGCGACGCCAACATGCCCAAGGACAACGTGGAACGCGCCGTCAAGCGCGCCACCTCCAAGGACCAGGCGGACTACAAGGAAATGGTGTACGAAGGCTACGCGCCCCACGGAATCGCCGTTTTGGTGGAAACCGCCACGGACAACGGAACCCGTACGGTAGGAAACGTTCGTTCGTACTTCAACAAGTGCAACGGATCCTTGGGCACCAGCGGCTCGGTGGAGTTTTTGTTCGAGCGCAAATGCCAGTTTAAAATCGATCAAAAGAGCCTTTCCTTGGAGGATTTTGAGCTGGAAATGATCGACTACGGCGTGGAAGAGGTCTTTGCGGAGGTCGACGACGAAAAGGGCACGGAGCATTTTGTCTTGTTCGCCCCTTTTGAAGAGTTTGGCTCCATTCAACGCGCCTTGGAAGAGCGCGGGATTGAAGTTTTGAGCTCCGGCTTTGAGCGCATTCCCATGGATACCAAGACGTTGGACGCTGCTGCTGCCGCGGACGTAGAAAAGTTGATTGAAAAATTAGAAGAGGACGAAGACGTGCAAGCCGTTTACCATACGATGGTGGTTGCGTAACTTCGGCGCATGCGAAAGGGTAGAATCGTCGTTTTTGGAGTTTTATTGGGCCTCACATTGGGGGCTTTCCCTGCTTGGAGCCAAAAGGTCCTGCAGCCGTCTGATTTTGACGGTTGGGAGCGAATTACCGTTTCCGAACTTTCTCCAGACGGCCGCTACGCGGCCGCCGTGGTTTCCCCACAAGTGGGGGATGCACGCGTGGTCTTTTACGCTGCGGCTACCGGCCAAAAGTGGTCCCTCAGCCGAGCAGATTGGGTGCGTTTTGACGCACTGAGCCAGCGCGCCTTGGTGCGCATTCCCGCGCCAGCCGCCAAAATTCGGCAGCTCAAGAAAGACAAGGTCAAAGCGGAGGACCTGCCCAAAGCGCACTATGCCTTGGTGGATTTGGCCACGCGGAAAGTCGATACGTTGGGGCGTGCGAGCACTTGCTCCCTGCCCAAAAATGCACAGGGTGTAGTGGCCTGGACGTCGGCACCCTACGCCCCCGGAAAAAAGAAGGATCCCAAAAAACCGGAGGGAAACACCCTCTACGTTCGGAATTTGTCCAGCGGAAAAACGGACACCTTGGCCCGCGCCAAATCCTTTGTTTGGGCAGACGACGCGGCCGTATTGCTCGCGTGGCAGGCCAAGCTGGGCAAAGGAAAGGGAACGGCCAAGGTTTGGCGCTGGACCCCCGCCGGTTGGACCCTCTTGGATCAAGGGATGGAGGAAGTGGCGCAGCTCGCGGTGCATCCCAAGGGCACGCACTTGGCTTGGGTGCACACGGCAGACACCGCAAAAGCATTGGTGCGTCGGTACAAATTGAGCGGGCACACCGCGGGAAAAACGAAGATCTGGCTGGAGTCCGGCTACGCCAACTTGCCGCCGCTGCACGAACCGTCGCCGCACCAATCGTTGGTTTTTACGGACAACGAGCGCTGGCTCCTGATGGGCTACCGTCCCGTGCCCAAGGCCGCAGAAAAAGACACGCTCTTGGACGAAGAAAAGTTCTCCCTGGACGTTTGGGGTTGGCGCGACCCGCAAATTCAGACGGTGCAGCTGATCAACAAAAAGGAAGACGATAAGCGCACCCTTCAGGGCCGACTCTCCTTGGCCAACTACGGTTTTCGGGCGGTGGAAACGCCCGATTGGCGGGAAGCGCGCTACAACGCACAAGGATTTTCCGATTGGGCCGTTCGGGTGGACAACACCCCCTACGAATGGCAGAGCACGCACGAAACCCCGGTTCCGCGCAACGCACAAGCCTTCAATTTGGCGTCAGGCCGCACCGTTCCGCTGGGGCAAGGGTTGTTGGAAACGCCGCGCATCAGTCCGTCGGGCCGCTACGCGTTTGCTTGGGACCCGCGGGAACGGCAGTACCGCACCTGGAACCTCACGGATTCGTCGGTACGTTTGGCTTCCGCCGGCATTCGTACCCCGTTGTTCGACGAAGAGCACGACCTACCTAGCGTTCCGGATGCTTACGGGGTGGGGGGATTCACGCGGAAAGACAGCCTGATGGTGGTGTACGACGCCTACGATCTGTGGGCCTGCGATCCGTCGGGCCAAAATAAACCCTATTGCCTCACCGGCGGCAAGGGCCGAGCGTCCGAAACTCGCTGGCGTGTCTTGTTGGAACGTCCGGAACAGCGCTACCTGGAGGAAACTCCGTGGTTGGTGTCCTGGTTCCACGAACCCACCAAATCTTCCGGCTACGGCTGGTTCAACTACCGCACCCAAACCTGGGATACCCTGGCCTACGGCCCGCACAGCTACACCGGCGCAGTGGCCGCCAAAACCGGTTCGGCACTGGTGTTTCGACGTGAGTCCGTGCGCGAATCTGCCAATTTGTGGTACGTTGCCAAGCCCAAAGCGTCACCGGCAGCCGTAACCGCTTTGAACGCCCAGCAAAATGATTTTGGCTGGCCGGAAGTTCGGCTGGTGACCTACCACGCCTTGGGCCAGAAGTTGGAGGGCTTGCTCTTCACGCCGCGCGGGGCGGCTTCGACCCCGGCTTCCTTGCCGCTGGTGGTGTATTTCTACGAGCGCAATTCGGACGATTTACACCGGTACCGCGCACCGGCTCCCTCCGCATCGACGGTCAACATTCCGTACTTCGTGAGCAGGGGATACGCTGTGTTCATCCCGGACATTGCGTATGAAATTGGAAAACCCGGGCCCAGCGCGCTCACCTGCATCAACGCGGGAGTGGACGCGGCCCTAGCAGCGGACAAACGTTTGGACTCCAAACGCATGGGACTTCAGGGACAGAGCTGGGGCGGTTACCAAACGGCGTACCTCATCACGCAGACCAATCGGTACGTTTGTGCCATGGCCGGTGCCCCGGTATCCAACATGACCAGCGCCTACGGGGGCATTCGTTACGGCTCCGGAATGTCCCGACAGTTCCAGTACGAGCGCACCCAGAGTCGGTTGGGCAAAACCCTGTGGGAAGACCGCCAACGCTACCTGGACAACTCCCCAGTCTTCTTTGCCAACCAAGTGCGCACCCCGTTGCTGATCATGCACAACGACAAGGACGGGGCCGTTCCCTACACCCAAGGAATTGAGTTGTTCATGGCCTTGCGTCGGAACGAACTGCCCGTCTGGATGCTGGTATACAACGGCGAAGACCACAACCTCACGGAGCGGCCCAATCGGGTAGACCTCACCGTGCGCATGCAGCAATTTTTTGACCACTACCTCCTGGGGCGTCCGGCTCCCGCTTGGATGACCAACGGCCAACCGGCTCTGGAAAAGAACAAGCGTCCGGCATCCCGCTGACCGTTGGGAACCCCGTGACTTCAGTCACTTCGCGGCACCTACTGCGCGCGTACTTTTGCACCGTAATCGAATCAATTCTGCTCCAATCATGAACGAAATCATCAACGACCCCAAGGCCACCATCATCGACGTACGTTCGGAAGGCGAGTTCTCCACGGGCCACGTAGCCGGTTCCATCAACATGCCGTTGCAAACCGTACCGGACCGCGTGGAAGAAATCAACGCCCTCTCGCGCCCCATCATCCTGTGCTGTGCCAGCGGAGGCCGCAGCGGCCAGGCCAAAATATTCCTGGAGTCCCACGGAATTGAAGGCCTGTACAACGGCGGCGGCTGGACCGACGTTCAAATCCACAAAATGTAATTGGCGGCCGTGTTTGGATTTTTCAAAAAGCTCATGGGTCCGGGAGTGGACTACAAGCAGTTGGTGGCCGACGGCGCCATCGTGGTGGACGTGCGTACGCCCGGCGAATTTCAAGGTGGACACGCCCCAAAAGCGCTCAACATCCCCTTGAACAACCTGTCCGAGGTGGAGAAAAAAGTAAATAAAGACCAAACCGTGGTGGTTTGCTGTGCTTCCGGAATGCGTTCCGCTCAAGCGGCGTCGATCCTAAAAGGCAAGGGGTACCAAGTACACAATGCCGGTCCGTGGACGCGTTTGCTGGCCTTGGCCCTGCTGGTTACGCTGGGGTTGGGTCAAACCGCCTGTGCGCAGAGCCCCTCGGCAGCGGACCAATCACCCGCTGTTTTTGAGAAATCCCTGCAAACGAAAGGTCAGTTGGTGGACGTGCGCACCCCTGCAGAATTTGCCGCAGGGCATCTGCCGGGCGCGGTCAACGTGGACATCTACAGTCCCGACTTCGAAAAGCGTTTGGCGGCTTTGGACAAAAACGCCCCCCTGTACCTGTACTGCCGTTCCGGCGGTCGAAGCGGTCAGGCTTTGAGCAAAGCCAAAGCACTGGGTTTCAAAAAAGCCGTTCATCTATCTGGAGGCATTCTCGCTTGGGAAGCCCAAGGCAAGAAAACCGTTAAGTAACCTTTAAATCATCGCCCATCATGGCCACAGGATCTTTTGGAGAACTCATTTCCGGACCCACGCCCGTTTTGGTGGACTTTTTTGCCACGTGGTGCGGTCCGTGCAAGGCGCTGGCCCCGCAGCTGGAAGTATTCGCCAAGGAACATACCGGCCGGGTGAAAGTCATCAAGATCGATGTGGACCAAAATCCGCAATTGGCGGGAGCGCTGCAGGTACAGGGGGTTCCCACCTTGATTTTATTCAAGAACGGAGAACCCGCGTGGCGCCAGTCTGGCGCGCTTTCTGCGGCTCAGTTGGCGAGCATCCTAAAGCCTCACCTGGGTGCCGCTTGATCGCATAAGCCGTTGAATTTCTTCAGGGTCGTCCGGATGCGGGCGGCCCTTTTTTTATTTATTGGGGATTGGTCCGCAACCGTTCCTTGGGGATGCTGCTCCGGCGAATGGGGGTTTCCACCACAAAGGCCCCGGGAAAGAGGAGACGCCAAGCGGGGAGGTGGCGTTCCGCTTGCATGCGGTAGGTATATACTCCGGCATACACCTTGAAGTACGGAGCATCAAACTGCATCGTGGCATTGGAGTCTGGAACCAATGCTCGGGCCTGGTTGCGCAAGGAAAGGGCGTCCGTGCGCGATCCGCTGAACAATTGAATGCGGTAGGCCGATGGGCCCGGTTTGCTCGCTTTTTGTACCTCCGGCAGCGCCACGTAGTTCGCCCAGGCGCTGTCCAAATTTTGCGCAACAACTTCCGAGCTGAGACCAAGCGTGAAACCCATAAAAACTACCCGTACAAAAGTGATACTGCGCATGATACGAAGATAGGATAATTTGATGCCTGGGGATCATCGCTCAGCCCTTATTTAGAATGTGTATAAATTAGAAAAAGCCGCAGCAGATGGGCGGAAAAGGCCTGTTTGTGAATTAATTTTGCCCCGTTTGGTTGAACGATGCCCCAGGCAACATTTATGAAGCAAAACGCCTCTTCCCTCCGCCGATTTGCGGGCTTGTTACTGTTCACAGTACTGGCTTTCACTTCGTTAGGCTTTTCGGCCCAAGCCGAAGCTGATCTCGAACTCGGCAAAAAACTGTACAAGCAGAACTGCGCGTCCTGCCACAAACTCGACAAGAAACTGGTGGGTCCCGCACTGGCCGGGGTGTCTCAACGACGCTCGGAGCAGTGGTTGATCCAGTGGATTCGCAACAATGCTGCCCTCCGGGCGAGCGGAGACGCGGACGCCAACGCCATTTTTGCGGAGTACGGCGGTTCGGTCATGACCAACTTCCCGTCGCTGTCCGACGACGACATCCGCAGCATCATTGCGTACACGGATGCCGGTGATGCTCCCGCGGCGGGTGTAGCCCCCGCGGCTGGCGCAGCGGCTGCAGCAGCTCCTGCGGAGGACAATTCACTGTTGACCTTGATCATCCTGGCGTCGTTCCTGACCCTGTTTGTGGTGCTGTTGCTCCGCATCCGGAACACGCTGAAGCAGGTGAACGGCGAACAGCCCACCAACTTGCGCGAAGATTTGGACGGCTTCACCAAACTTCTGATCCGCAACAAGCGCTTCATGACGTTTGCCACCATCGTTTTGGTTTTGTGGTTTTTGCAAGCCTTGTACAGCTTCCTGATGGGGGTTGGCGTGGAGCAGAACTACCAGCCGCACCAGCCGATTGCGTTCTCCCACAAGGTACACGCCGGCCAAAATAAGGTGGACTGCAACTACTGCCACTCTTCAGCGCGTCACAGCAAGCACAGCGGAATTCCTTCCGCGAACGTCTGCATGAACTGCCACATGTACATCGACGGTTCGGAAATTACCGATTCCACCACCGGTCAACTGAAGTACGGCGGCGAACGTTCTCCGGAAATCGCCAAAATTTACGAGGCCATCGGTTGGGATCCTGAAAAGCGCACCTACACAGAAGGCTACGAAGAGAAGCCCATCAAGTGGGTTCGCATCCACAACCTGCCAGACTTGGCCTACTTCAACCACGCACAACACGTTACGGCGGGTGGTGTTGAATGCCAAACGTGCCACGGCCCGGTAGAAACCATGGACGAAGTGTACCAGTATTCCGAATTGACCATGGGGTGGTGCATCAATTGCCACCGCGAAACGGAAGTGAAAACGGAGTCCAACGGTTACTACGCCGAAATGCACGACAAACTGAAGGCTAAGTACCAAGGCGAGAAGATCACCGTGGACAAGATCGGTGGTTTGGAATGCGGTAAATGCCACTATTAATCGAGACTATGGCAAGCGAAAAGAAATATTGGAAAGGTTTTGATGAACTGGGCAATACGCCCGTTGCACAAAAACTGGCGCAGAATGAGTTCGCAGAAGAGTTGCCGGTAGAGGCAATCTTGGGCGATGGTGCCGTATTGGAATCCGCGAACACTTCGCGTCGCGATTTCCTTAAGTTTGTTGGATTTTCGACGGCTGCTGCCACTTTGGCCGCCTGCGAAAACCCGATCGTAGAAAGCATCCCGTACGTGGTAAAGCCGGAGGCAATCACGCCCGGAATCCCCAATTACTACGCTACCTCCTACGTGGACGGTCAGGATTTTGCATCCGTTTTGATCAAAACACGCGAAGGACGTCCCATTAAAGTGGAGCCGGGCGATAAAGGATTTTTCAATTCCGGAACCACCGCACGTGCGCAAGCTTCCGTTTTGTCGTTGTACGATTCAGCTCGTTTGAGCGGCCCCGTCAAAGGGGAAGAAGCATCGGATTGGAAGAAGGTTGAGGCCGCATTGAAATCAGCGGTTGAAAAATCCAAGGCAGAAGGCAAAACCTTCACGTTGCTGACCTCTTCCGTTTTCAGCCCTTCTACCAAAGGAGTTATTGAGCGGATGCGCGGTGCTTATGCCAACTTCAACCACGTACAGTGGGATGCCGCCAGCGTCAGCCAGAAATTAGACGTTTGGGAAGCCCTTACCGGCAACCGCGCGCTTCCGTTTTACGATTTAGCATCCGCCAAGGTCATCGTTTCCATTGGAGAAGATTTCTTGGGTGCGGGTATGGCGCAGCAGATGGCTTCTGATTATGCGGTGGGCCGCAAGCCCGGTGCCGGAATGAGCCGCCACTACCAGTTTGAGTCCAACTTGTCGATGACCGGTTCCAATGCCGATCAGCGCGTGAAGGTTAAAGCCTCCGAATACGGTGCTGCTTTGGCGTACCTCTACAACCAAGTCTCTGGTGCTTCCGTTCGCGTGGGTGCCCTGAGCGCCGACGCCAAGAAAGTTCTGGACCGTGCGGCTAAAGATTTGGTGGCCCACAAGGGTGCATCCGTTGTGTTTTCCGGCGGCAACATCGGGGCCAACGAGCACTTGGCCGCTGCCATCAACGCAGCATTGTCCAACATCGGAACCACGGTTCAGGCCGGTAAGTCCGTTTACGTGGCGCAAGGTAACGATCGTTCCTTGAGCAACTTGGCGGCTGATTTGAAGGCCGGACGCGTTGGAGCTTTGGTGGTGTGGGGTGCCAATCCCGCCTACGCAGCTCCTGGGTTTGCAGAATTGATCAAGAAAGCAACGTTCTCCTTGGCCCTCACGGACCGTTTGGACGAAACCGCTGCTTTGTGCACCTATGCCGCTCCCGTTCCTCATTACTTGGAGTCTTGGAACGACTACACTCCTGTAGCCGGTCACTATGCGGTTGCGCAGCCAACCATTGCTCCTTTGTTTGACAGCAAGCCGGCTCAAGAAGTTTTGATGTCCTTGCTGGGCGACTCCACCTCCTACAAAGACGTGGTTCGCAATTCAATTTCAGCCCGCGGTTTGTCCGTCAATGCCATCCTTCACGACGGCGGTGTCCAGTTGTCCGACGGCGCTTCCGGCGCAGGTTCGGGTGCTGCAGCAAAAGCTTTGGCAGGTGCTTCGGTTGCTGCTGAGGAGGCCGCCAAAGCGGCAACCGGGGAGTGGGAAGTGGTCTTTTACCAAAAGGCGGTTGGCGCTGGATTCCAATCCAACAACCCGTGGTTGCACGAACTCCCAGATCCCATCTCGCGCGTTACGTGGGACAACTACGTAACTATTTCCGCGGCCGATGCTCTGAAATTAGGCGTTGAGAACACTTCCGAAAGCAACGGAGCCATCAACGGTTCCTACCTGACCCTCACCGTCAACGGCACCACCTTGGAGCGCGTTCCTGCATGGATTCAGCCCGGTCAGGCCGCTGGAACCTTGGGTCTCGCCTTGGGTTACGGACGCACCAAAGTGGGCAAGGTTGCCGACAACGTGGGCGTCAACGCCTACTCCTTGATGAAAGGCGGCTCTGCCTATGCCGTGGCCAAGGTTTCTTTGGCCGAAGAGGAGCATCAGTTCGCTTCTGTTCAGCTGGGCAACACCATGATGGGCCGCAAAATTGTGAACGAAACCACCTTGGCTACGTTCTTGGCGGATTCTACCGGTAAGTCTTGGAACGAGAAGGCCGAATTCCATACCCTGCAGGGTACGGTAAACGCCAACGATGCCAACTTGTGGCCGGACCACGACCACAAGACCATGCACATGTGGAACATGAGCATCGACTTGAACTCGTGCATTGGTTGCGGCGCTTGCGTCGTGGCTTGCCACATTGAGAACAACGTACCGGTCGTCGGTAAAGACGAAGTACGCCGTTTCCGCGACATGCATTGGTTGCGCATTGACCGTTACTACTCATCGGACACGTCGCACGAGTCTGCCGAAGCCGATGGAGTAGGGGTAATGGCCAAATACGCCGCTATGGAAGTTCCTTCCGCCAGTCCGGAAGTAGTGTTCCAGCCGGTGATGTGCCAGCACTGCAACCACGCTCCGTGCGAAACGGTTTGTCCGGTGGCAGCAACCACCCACTCGCAAGAGGGATTGAACCACATGACTTACAACCGGTGCATTGGTACGCGTTACTGCGCGAACAACTGCCCCTACAAGGTTCGTCGTTTCAATTGGTTCAACTACATGAAGAACGACAAGTTCAGCAGCGTCAATCCGTCGCAAGACGATTTGGGCCGCATGGTGTTGAACCCAGACGTAACCGTGCGTTCGCGCGGTGTCATGGAGAAGTGTTCCTTCTGCATCCAGCGCATTCAGTATGCCAAGTTGGAAGCCAAGAAGAAAGGCGAACCCATGGAGGCAGGCGCCTTCACCACGGCTTGTGCCCAGGCATGTTCCACCGGAGCTATGTCGTTTGGCGACGTCAACAACGCGAAGAGCGCTGTGGCAGCCGTCAAGCAAGACCCACGTGCCTACCACTTGTTGGAAGAAGTTGGAACACAACCTTCAGTCTTCTACCAAACGAAAGTTAGAAACCAAGCTTAATCCTGCGATCGCACATGCACTACGAATCGCCCGTTCGCGAACCCCTAGTTTTAGGAAATAAGACGTACCACGACATCACGTTGGACGTTGTTCGCCCCGTTGAGTCCACGGCCCCAAAGGCCTGGTGGATTGCTTTTAGCATTGCTTTGGCCCTCTTCCTCTGGGGTGTGGGCGCTATACTCTGGACCATTGCCAACGGTATCGGATCCTGGGGACTGAACAAGACCGTCGGCTGGGCTTGGGACATCACCAACTTCGTATGGTGGGTGGGCATTGGCCACGCAGGAACCTTGATTTCTGCAGTTTTGTTGCTGTTCCGTCAAAAGTGGCGCATGTCCATCAACCGCTCCGCGGAGGCCATGACCATTTTCTCCGTAATCCAAGCGGGATTGTTCCCCGTGATCCACATGGGTCGTGTTTGGGTTGCGTACTTCGTGTTGCCCATCCCCAACCAATTTGGTTCCTTGTGGGTGAACTTCAACTCCCCGTTGCTGTGGGACGTATTCGCGCTCTCCACCTATTTGAGCGTGTCCACCGTTTTCTGGTACGTAGGTTTGATTCCCGATTTCGCCATGATTCGCGACCGCGCCATCAACCCCATTCAAAAGCACGTCTACCGCATCTTGGCCTTCGGCTGGGGCGGCAAAGCCAAGCACTGGCAGCGCTTTGAAGAGGTTTCCTTGGTGTTGGCCGGTTTGGCCACTCCGCTGGTATTGTCCGTACACACCATCGTATCCATGGACTTCGCCACCTCCGTTATCCCGGGCTGGCACACCACCATCTTCCCTCCCTACTTCGTTGCGGGCGCCATCTTCTCCGGATTTGCCATGGTGCAAACCCTGTTGATCATCGTGCGAAAGCTCTTCAAGATGGAAGACTACATCACCATCCAGCACATTGAGATGATGAACATCATCATCATGGTGACGGGATCCATTGTGGGTGTGGCCTACATCACGGAATTGTTCATTGCCTACTACTCCGGAGTGGAGTACGAGCAGTATGCGTTCCTCAACCGCGCCACGGGTCCCTACTGGTGGGCGTACTGGTCCATGATGACGTGCAACGTATTCTCTCCGCAGTTCATGTGGTCCAAGAAATTGCGCACCAACCTGGTCTTTACCTTCATCATCTCCATTGTGGTGAACATCGGCATGTGGTTTGAGCGCTTTGTGATCATCGTGACTTCTTTGCACCGCGATTACCTGCCGTCCTCTTGGGCCATGTTCTCGCCGACGTCCATCGACATCGCCTTCTACATGGGAACCATCGGATTCTTCTTCGTTTTGTTCCTGCTGTACGCCCGCACATTCCCCGTTATTGCTCAAGCCGAATTGAAGACCATTTTGAAGTCTTCTGGAGAGAGCCAAAAGAAACACCACACGGAAGACGACCATGCACACCACTGATTCAAAACCCTTGGTACGCGCCCTGTACGACGACGATGATGTTGTCTTGGGTGCCGTAAAAGAGCTCCGCGCGCAAGGCGTAGCGGTGAAGGAGGTTTATTCGCCTTTCCCCATCCACGGCTTGGACAAGGCCATGGGCTTGAAGGAGACGCGCATCGCCATGGCGGCCTTTATGTACGGTTTGTTGGGCTTGACCACGATTGTGACGATCACGTATTTCCAAATGATCGTGGATTGGCCCATGAACATTGGCGGCAAACCCAACGCCACTTGGGGCTGGAACATGCCCGCTTTTGTGCCGGTTTTGTTTGAATTAACAGTATTCTTTACGGCCCACTTGATGGTTTGGACGTTTTTCGTTCTGAACGGTTTGTACCCCGGTCGTGCCCCGCAGAATCCAGATCCACGCACCACGGACGACAAGTTCATGATCGAAGTTGAAGACGGCGATCACGTGGTGGACCTGTTGAAGAAGACCGGAGCCATTGAAATCACCCACGCCTAATTGCTGAACGGATGACTCTAAACCGAATTTCCGCAACTCTTGCTGCTGCCTCTTTGATCGCATTTACGGCAGCGTGCAACTGGGACAAGACCACGCCGGGCTACGTGTACATGGACGACATGTACCGTTCCCCTTCTTTGGAGGCGTACCAACCCGCAACGCAGTTTGCCGATGGTTTGTCTGCCCGCAAGCCGGTAGCCGGTACCGTATCGCGCGGCGAGGTGCCCTACGGTTTGCCCAATACCAACGAGGCCTACGAATTGTCCAAGCGCAATTCTGAAGTTCCCGCCTACTTTGCCGAATTGAATGCTGAGGACGGAAAAGTGCTCTACGGACAATTCTGTTCGCACTGCCACGGCGAAAAAGGAGACGGCAACGGCATACTGATGCAGCGCGAAAAAATCTTGGGTGTTCCCGGTTACGGTTCCGACCGTCTGCCAGACATCACTCCAGGTTCCACGTACCACGTGATCATGCACGGAAAGAACAACATGGGATCGCATGCGTCTCAGTTGTCGTACGACGAGCGTTGGAAAATCATCAAGTACGTATTCCAGTTGCGCGCCGAGCAAAACGGAGGTGGCGCTGCGGCTCCTGCTGCGGATACCACGGCAACGGCTGCACTGTAATTTAATAGAATAAAGCAAGAAGTATGTTTGTTCTTCCCCGCAATGTTAAATTCCTGGCCTACGCGTTGGTTCTCGCGGGAGCCGTGGGTTTGGCCATAGGTTTTACACAAGATCCGGTTGTTGAAGCCGGCCACGATGCGCACGGCTCTGCTGCTGTTGCGGATCACCACAACGACCACGCCGCAGTTGCTGATGAACACGGGGACCACGCGGGCGCCGGTCACGCAGACACAGCTGTTGCCCACGCAGAAGAGGCTCCTGCAGACACGGCCGTGCACGCGGCAGCCTCCGGAGATCACCACGGTCCTTCCGAGTCCCACGAGGCAGAGGCAGCGCACGGCGACGCCCACGCAGCACACGGAGGTGCAGAAATGCACGACGCCCACCACGTGGACCAAAGCGGCAATCGTCCCTGGTCTGCCTTGTTGGTGAACTCGATCTTCTTTTTGTCCTTGGGCATTGGAGCCACGTTTTTCCTGGCCATCCAGTACGCAGCACAAGTGGGCTGGTCTGCCGGTTTAACGCGCGTTTTTGAAGCAGTTTCCCTTTGGGTTATTGTGCCTTTGTTGGTGATTTTGTTCATTGCCATCGCCGGGGTATACCACGTTCACGGGGTTTGGCACTGGATGCACGAAGGCATTATGGATGTCAACAGCCCCAACTACGACGAAATCATTGCGGGCAAGGCCGGTTACTTGAACGGACCGTTCTTTATTGCTCGGTTGGTGGCCTACATCGTGATTTGGTTTGGCGGCGCTTACCTCTTGCGCAAGAACAGCTTGGCAGAAGACGCTCTACCCAAAGGGCAGAATTTGTGGAAAAAACAGCGTTCGCTCTCCGCCGTTTTCTTGGTTCTGTACGCCGTCACTTCCTCTACCAGCGCTTGGGACATTGTCATGTCCATCGATGCGCACTGGTACTCCACGTTGTTTGGCTGGTACACCTTCGCGGGCATGTTTGTGACGTCGATCGTAGTATTGAACTTGATCGTCATTTACCTGCGTTTGGGCGGACACCTTCCTTGGATTAACGACAACCACCAGCACGATTTGGGCAAATTCATGTTCGCGTTCAGCATTTTCTGGACCTACTTGTGGTTCTCCCAGTACATGTTGATTTGGTACGCCAACATTCCAGAAGAAGTAACTTACTACATGGCGCGTTTTGGCGAGTACAAACCCTACTTGATCACCATGGTGGTTTTGAATTTTTTGGTTCCCTTCTTACTGTTGGTCAGTCGGGACGCAAAGCGCATCCTGGGATTCATTTCTTTGGCATCGTTCTTTGTCTTGGTGGGTCACTGGATGGACCATTACATCATGATCATGCCGGGTTCGGTGGGCATGGGCTACGGTTTTGGCGCTGCTGAAATCGGGGGCTTCTTGTTCTTCTCCGGCTTGTTCATCTTGGTGGTAGGACGGAATTTGGGTGCTGCTCCACTGAAGCAGCACAACCACCCCATGTTGAAAGAAAGTGAACTGTTCCATCAATAAGCGCGGTATCTCATGAACGGAATTTTAATAGCAGCAGTACTGGTTTTGGCCGTCTTGGCCGTCATCCAGATTGTACGGATTTACGAACTTTCTTCAGTCATTCGCGAAGAGGACACCGCCCTGCCCACTCCGGAGGACAACGACCGTCAAGGTTTTTGGATGCTCGTGTTTGGTATTGCGTTTATCGCGTCCTTCTTTGCCATGGTGTACGCTTGGATGCCAGACACCTTGGGCTTGCCGGCGTCGGAACACGGACCTCAGTACGACAACCTGTGGGACATCTCTATGGGCATCATCATTGTGATGTTCTTGATTGTTCAACCGGTGTTGTTCTACTTTGCTTACAAGTACCGCGGTACGGCTGGGCGCAAGGCTTCGTATTTTGAGCACAACAACAAGTTGGAGCTTGTTTGGACCGTAGTTCCAGCGGTGATTTTGGCCGTGTTGATTCTGTACGGTTTGAGCACCTGGAGCACCATCATGAACCCCTCCCAGGAAAACGAACCCATTGTGGTGGAAGTTTATGCACAACAGTTCAAGTGGACTGCACGGTACGCCGGCAAGGACAACGATTTGGGCAACGCCAACGTGCGCTTGATTGCCGGTACCAACGCCTTGGGTGTGGACACCTTGGACGCAAAATCAGCCGACGACCAAGTCACGCCGGAAATCTACCTTCCCGTAGGCCGTCCGGTGGTGTTCAAATTCCGTTCGCAAGACGTCATTCACTCGGCGTACATGCCGCATTTCCGCGCACAAATGAACTGCGTACCGGGTGTTCCAACCCAATTCCAGTTCACCCCCACGGTGACGACCGCAGATATGCGCAAGGACGCGGATATGGTAGCCAAAGTGGAGCGCATCAACGCGGTGCGTGCCAAGGCCGGCAAAGAGCCGTATGTATTCGACTACTTGATTTTGTGCAACAAAATCTGTGGAGCAGCTCACTACAACATGCAAATGCCTATTGTGGTGGTGTCTGAGGAAGAATACGCCGCTTGGATTAAAGAACAGAAAACGGTCGCCGAGACCCTGTAATCGTAGCAATTGAACCGACTTATGGCTGCAGAAGCACACGCACACGACCACGCTCACGACCACGAGCACCACGACCACCCGGCTCCGAACTTCTGGAACACGTATGTGTTCAGCACGGACCACAAAATGATTTCCAAGCAGTTCCTGGTGACGGGAATGTTCATGGGAATCGTGGGGGTGTTTATGTCCATGCTTTTCCGCCTGCAACTGGCATGGCCGGAGAAGAAATTCGCCATCCTGGAATACTTCCTGGGCAAGTGGGCGCCCGACGGCGTCATGGACCCCAACATGTATTTGGCCTTGGTCACCATCCACGGTACCATCATGGTATTCTTCGTTTTGACGGCGGGCCTCAGCGGTACGTTCTCCAACTTACTCATTCCGTTGCAGATTGGTGCGCGCGACATGGCGTCGGGCTTCTTGAACATGCTGTCGTACTGGTTCTTCTTTGCGTCCAGCGTCATCATGATTGCTTCGTTGTTTGTGGAAACCGGCCCCGCTTCTGGCGGTTGGACCATCTACCCGCCGTTGAGTGCTTTGCCGCAGGCCATGCCGGGCTCCGGCGCGGGCATGACTCTGTGGTTAATTTCCATGACGTTGTTCATCGTGTCCTCTTTGTTGGGTTCGTTGAACTACATCGTTACCGTGTTGAACCTGCGGACCAAGGGCATGTCCATGACGCGCTTGCCGTTGACCATTTGGGCGTTTTTGGTCACCGCCATTTTGGGCGTGTTGTCCTTCCCAGTGTTGGTGAGTGCCGTTCTGCTTTTGATGTTTGACCGCATGCTGGGCACCAGCTTTTACTTGTCTGACATTTACATGGCCGGTGAAGCCCTTCACTACCAAGGCGGCAGCCCTGTATTGTACGAACACTTGTTCTGGTTCCTGGGTCACCCGGAGGTGTACATCATTTTGTTGCCGGCCCTGGGCATTACGTCTGAGGTGATTGCCACAAGCTCGCGCAAGCCCATCTTTGGCTACCGCGCCATGGTGACCTCCATTTTGGCCATTGCGTTCCTGTCCTTCATCGTATGGGGGCACCACATGTTCGTGACCGGCATGAATCCGTTCCTGGGTTCGGTATTTACGTTCACTACCTTGTTGATTGCGATTCCGTCGGCCGTTAAGGCGTTCAACTACCTGACCACCTTGTGGAAGGGCAACCTCCAATTGACCCCCGCCATGTTGTTCTCC
This sequence comes from Flavobacteriales bacterium, assembly GCA_947464785.1. GTDB lineage: Bacteria > Bacteroidota > Bacteroidia > Flavobacteriales > Schleiferiaceae > CAMDTE01. The sequence continues at coordinate 25,626 of CANHXZ010000008.1, forward strand.
ATCGGTTTGGTGAGCACCTTCGTGAGCGGTGGTTTAACGGGCATCATTTTGGGTGACTCTGCCTTGGACATCAACGTACACGACACGTACTTCGTTGTGGCGCACTTCCACATCGTTATGGGCTTGTCGGCCATCTTTGGTTTGTTTGCCGGCGTATACCACTGGTTCCCCAAAATGTACGGTCGCATGATGAACAAGAGGTTGGGCTACGCGCACTTCTGGATCACTTTTGTGTCTGCTTACGGCGTCTTCTTCCCCATGCACTTCTTGGGCTTGGCGGCAGTACCACGTCGTTACTACACCAACGCAGAATTTGGTATGTTCGACAACCTTCAAGACATCAACGTGTTGATCACGATGTTTGCCATTTTGGGCGGTATTGCGCAGTTGCTATTCTTGTTCAACTTCTTCTACAGCATGTTCCGCGGCCCCAAGGCTTCTCAAAACCCTTGGAAGTCCAATACCTTGGAATGGACTACCCCGGTAGAGCACATCCACGGCAACTGGCCCGGAGAGATCCCAGAGGTTCACCGTTGGGCGTACGACTACAGCAAGCCAGGCTTGTCGGAGGATTTTGCTCCGCAGTCCATGCCGATTCAAGACGGCGAGGAAGCAACCGGTCACTGATTTTTGGATTAAACTAGAGGCGCCGCCGCGGTTTACCGCGGCGGCGTTTTTTATTGCCCCTATGCCGCCTTTGAAGTTCGGGCAGAAGCGGGTCGAAATGCTACCTTTGTTTTTATGGGACGATTTGTGGATGAAGCGGCCGAGGGCGCCTTGGCGCCCGAGGAGCGCGAGGTGGAGCAGCGGCTGCGGCCGGCTCAGTTCGCGGATTTTGCCGGCCAGGAGAAGATCCTGGAGAATCTTCGGATTTTCGTTCAGGCGGCCAAAGGTCGGGGCGAGTCCTTGGACCACG
>CANHXZ010000009.1 GCA_947464785.1 Flavobacteriales bacterium
AGCGAGTGGGGGGTGGGATTCCATTCCGCGGAAAGGCCGCGTCGGTTGGGGGTGGCCACGCCAAAGGGATCCATCGTGAGGTAGACCGTCGGTTCCGCGCCCAAGGTGGGGTTCCACGCGGTGCGGTACAGGCTGGTTTCGCGGTGCAGGTCCATCAAATTGGCGGTGCGCAGCATGCGGTCGTTGCCGGTGCGGGAAAACGACCCCGGAACGTTGGTGAGGTTGTAGGCCGTGGTTTGGGCCGACGGGCTGAAGAAGTCCGGGCCAATGTCCCGGTAGCCGACGGACCACCGGCGCTGTGCGCCGGACAGCGTCAGGTGGTAGAAGTAATCGCCTTTGGCGGGAGCATTGGCTAGGGCCCACTCGGTGCGGGAAATTCCGCCCTCTCCTTTCAATTTGAGGCCCCGGTTGTTGAGCGCCCAGCCGGCGTCCAAGGTGGCCACGGCGTTGCGGTAAAAGAGCGTGGCGGCGCTGGTTCCGGGGACGTCCTGCACCAGAACGGCGTTGGCCCCCACGAAAAAGGTCTTCCAGGTCAAAGCGGTGCGGCCGCCGCTGGCCCACTGCTCGGTTTGCGCGCCGCCCAAAGCCGGGCGCAGTCGGAACGCAAAGAGGTTGGTCTTGTGCGACTCAGGACCTTTTTTGTAGCGAAGCCCCCACTCCACCGACGCTCCTTGGGTGCGCCAGGTGCCGTCGGGGTTCATCCAGACGTCGTTGCCGGGCAGGGCGCGCTGGAACAGTTCCAGAGACGGGAGGACGTCGCCCGCTTGCAGAAGCGGCGCCGTGCGCTGCATCGTGAAGGGCGTGAGCTTGTAGTCCAAATCGCCCAGTGCGTAGCGGAATCGGTTGTTGATGAGGCCTTTGACGGTGAGTTGGCGGACGTCAAACGAAACGCCGGATCCCCAAAAACCGCCGTAGTCGTTGCGCACGCGGATCATGGCCTGCACTTCGGTTTGGTCGTTGGGACGGACGTTCATGCCCAGGTCTGCCAGCACGTGGCCGCTGTTCTCGCGGGGCAAGGTGGTGGTGTCTCCGGCCAGGCGGAAGGCGTCTGAGGTGTACGCCGCGCGGGTGTGGCCGTTGAGGGAGAACTTGGGGCGCCACGCCGTTCCGGCTGCGCCGGGCGCATTTTGCGCTTGAACGGGCAACAGTCCGACGGCAGCCGCAGCTAGGGCCAATCCTATTTTTATAGAGCTCATCATCAAAAGAATAACTTCAATTCAACAGTGGTTTCGGTGCCCCGGAAGGCGTCCAATTCAAAACTCCGGTCCGCAAATCCAAAGGCTTTGTGGCGGAAAAAGATTTGTGCGTTGTCAGCGGCCCAGCAATCAAAACCCAAGCCCAGAGCCCATCCGCGTTGGTCGATGGGACGTCCGGTGGCGTTGTAGTTGGTTTTGAGGCTGCCCAAGGTGGCGTCGGCACTGGCGCAACCCACCCACGTGAATCGGTCGCTGGTCTTGAGGTACACCTCGTTCTCCGACGAATACTGGCGCAACACGGCGTCGGGCCGAACGTACAAAAGCGACGGCTGCAACTGGGCCGAATGCGCGCGGGCCAGGTGGTTGAAGGCGATTTCCGCGTTGCCCACGGGGATGGAATACAGGGCCTGCACTTCCCACTGCGAAAAATGGAGGGGTTGGTCCAACGGCACTTTGAAGTCCAACAGCTCGTAGGTGCTGCGGTACAAGACGTTGGTGCGTCCGTAGGGGCCCACGCCTTGCGGGAATCCCCAGCGGTAGAAGCGCGAGCGGGTGAGGGCGTTCACCGGATGCCCAAAGGCAAAGGTGCTGCCGCCGGCTTCCCACTGGCGGCTGGCGGAGAAACCGCCCGTCAGAAACACGTGCTTGGTGCGGTAGACGGCGTTGAGGTCTGCGCCAAAGCGGTTGTTGGCGAGTTGCGCAAAGCCCAACAAAGACGGCCCCACGGGATTCAAAACGGCTTGGCTGCCGGCCTGCCCGGCGGGAATTTGGTTGACGGCGGCTTCCTGTACGGATCCGTTCACCGCCGCACTGGCGTTGTTGACGGCGCCCGGGTGCAGCGCGTGGCCGTGGAACAGCAACTGCCAACGCGTTCCCAAGCGTTTGGCCGCGCGCATTTGCGCCACCAGTCCGCCGCTGGAGCCGTTGTCTTCCGAGTAGTAGTAGCCGTAGCCGCCCTCGGCGGAGGCCGTCCAGCTGCCGCCGGTGTAGGACAGCTTGCCGGTGGCCGTTCCGGAACCGAAGGGCTGGGTCAAAAGGGAGTCTTGGTAGCTGCGCTGCTGCATGGACTGCGCGGAGAACAGCAACTTGCCCAGCGGAAGTTGGTACTGCCCGCCCCAGGCACCGTTGGGCCGTCGGTCAAAGCCGCCGTTTTGCTCGTTTTTGCCCACCAAAACCTTTACTTTTTGGCCGAACGGAAGTCCGGTCCAGTCCACCACACCACCAACAAAGGCCCGCTTGCCCCAGCGCATTTCCTGGTTGACACTTCCTGCCTCAATGTAGCGCTTGTAGCGCGCAAACGGGGTGGTTCCAATGGGGTCCCACGGATTGCGGTCAAAGAGCATGTAGCGGTTGTAGCCGGTGTAGGCGCCCATCGTGAGGTCCGTCATTTCCTCCCAGTGGATGCCGCCCAGCTTCACGCTCAACGGGCCCAAAGCCGTAGGCAGGGTGGCGTACACGTTCATGCCCAAGTTGAGCAGCAGGTGTCCGCCCAAATCTCCTTGCACGCCGTAGGCCGGACGCCCGGGGTTGTCCAAAAACTGAAATGCGTACAAATCCATACCGAAGGTGGCACCTGGCCTGGTTTTTCCGGTAATGTTCACCATCAAGGTGGGCAGCTGGCTGTCGTCGCCCACAAAGAACTCCCGCGAAAGCATTTGCCCGGTGGGGAGGTAGGCGTAGTTCCCCGGCAGGTGGCGGTAGGTCATGAACTGGCGGAAAAAGCCGTTGGCGTTGAGGGTCCGCAAGCGCGACGGTTCCATTTTGGGGAAGTTCCCTACGGGATCTGGCTCCAAGAAGAGGATCCGTTTTTTTTCATCGTCCAAGACGTAGGGGGTGGCGTGAAGCACCGCCGTATCTGCCCTCTGGACGCCCTCTTGGGCCACTACGACCTCCCGGTCCATGGGGAAAGCGGGTACAGGCGCCTGTTGGCCCCAAAGGGATTCGGCCGGCGCGGCCAGGACGACGGCCAGTCCCGCGGCCCGGGTGGCTAAACGTTTAAAATACTGGAACATCAGTCTAAGCGGTTGATGGTTTCCCAATCCACCCACGTCCGCGGGCGGGCGCCGGGCGGGCGCGGGTTGATCCAAAGAGGGGCGTTGGCGTAGGCCACGTAGCCGTTGGGGCCTTGGGCCACAACTACGATGCGGTACGCGCCGGGAACTTGCGGCGCCTTAAAGGTTACTACAGGCTGGTCCGCGGTGAAGCGCACGCGTTTGCGCAACAAAGTTGCGGGCTTGGATTCCACGTCGCCACCGGCCTTGATGTCCGTGCTTTCCGGCACCAATTCCAGCCAAAACCGGGCGTTTTCCGGCCACGTTCCGCGCACCCGGACGTTGCGCGGGGCGCCGGCCTCTGCGCGGTAAAACAGGGAATCCAGGCTTTCAACGGAAACCTGCGGACGCTCTTGGCGCGCCTCGAAGGTGCGGCCCGCCGTTCCACCCCCAGCTTGGGTGCGCGGGTCCAAGGGCGACGGCGCCGCTGCATCCGCAAAGGCTTGGGCGCGCGCGTTGGCCAAGCGCCAACCGTTGCCCACGGCCACTAAGGCTTCGGTGGGCTCCCCGCGCTCGGAAAACAACCCGTACCAAGACGAGGTGGTCTCCTGCTTCTGGCCCCACAAAAACACATACGAGCCCATGCACGCGGGCTCGCTCAAAATCTTTTCCGCAAACCGACGCCCGTAGGATTCGGCTTTTTGGGCGCTGGACTGCTCCAACGGCGCGCCCCACGGAGCTTTCGCCACTTCCCAGTGCCCGTTGGGGCCCCACTCCGTCACCAGGTAGGCCTTGTCCCAACCGTACTTCTTCAGCATGCCGGGGAGCCGGTCGATGTCCGCGTAGGTGTTCACCGAGTAAAAGTCAATATTGGGGCAGCGCGTTTTAATCAAATACACCTCGTTGCTGTCCAGTCCGGCCGTCACCGTGGTGGTGGGGTGGTGGGGGTCCAATTCGTGGATCATTTTGGCGATGTCCTCCACGGCGTACCAAACGTCGGTATTGGTGTAAAACAAATCCACCTCGTTCCCGACGCCCCAACACAGGAGCGCGGGGTGGTCTTTCAACCGCAAAACGGCCTGCCGGAAGTTCTCTTTCTGCGAAGCCACGCGGTCTGCGTTGCTGTAGTCAAATCCGTGGCGCTCGTGCTGCAGCCACAAGCCCATCATGACGGTGAGCCCGTGCTTTTGCGCCTCGTCCAGAATCCGCTCGGCGTCCTCCAGGCCCCACGTGCGCAAAGAATTACCTCCCAAGGCCACAATTTGGTCCATGTGGACGGACCCGCCGGCACCGTTCACGTAGTAGGGCTGCCCGCCGCGCACCAACTGCCATCCGCCGTTCGGTGTCTGTTGCACACTTGTTGGAACCGGCTGAGCCTGCAACAATCCTCCACCCAAAGCACACGCAACGAACAATAAGGCTCGTTTTGCGTTAAAAAGACAGGGATTTACCCACAGAATAAATCGGCGCAAACCGGCATGAATAGGACTTTTTTGCATGGTGCTGGTAAAAATCTTGGGGCAAGTTATGGTAACTTTAACAATTTCTTATTAGTTTCGTCCTGAGTTTTTGTAAATAGTACCATTATTCACAAAACCACTCAACAAGGTTTCTTTCTTTGCGCTCGTGATCTCTTCTTTCTGAATTCAACCCATCTCTATAAATATAACCCAAAACCATGAAACAACTCTTTACCACTGCTCTGGCGGTTGTTGCGGTCGCTTTGTCCGCTCAAACCACCAACGTCACCTTCCAGGTGGACATGAACGACTACACCGGTTCTTTCACAACACCGGAAGTCAACGGCACCTTCAATTCTTGGTGCGGCGCCTGCAACGCCATGTCCGATCCCGACGGAGACGACATCTGGACCGTCACCTTGCCTTTAGCTACCGGTTCGTCCATTGAGTACAAATTCTCCCACGACGCATGGGCCGGTCAGGAACAAAACGACCCCACCGCTCCCTGCACCAACGGAAACGCCACCTACACCAACCGTGTTTTGGTCGTTCCTACAACAGCCATCACCTTGCCCGCCGTTTGCTGGGGTTCTTGCAGCCCGTGCTCCGGAACTGCTACCACCGCGAACATCACGTTCCGCGTGGACATGAGCGAGTTCACCGGTACCTTCACTACCCCTGAAGTGAACGGTACGTTCAACGGCTGGTGCGGCAACTGCACTCCTTTGACCGACGCCGACGGCGACGAGGTTTGGGAGCAAACCGTTAACTTGGCCATTGGCGACACCATTGAGTACAAGTTCAGCGCGGACAACTGGGGCGTACAAGAGCAAAACGACCCCAACGCTCCTTGCACCAACGGCAACGCAACCTACACCAACCGCGTATGGGTTGTAACCGGTGACACGACTCTTCCCGCCGTATGCTGGGCCTCTTGCAACGTTTGCGGCTTGAGCACAGAGGAAAACACCGCTGCTTTGTTCACCTTGACTCCCAACCCCAGCGCGGACGTTGCGGTGTTGAACGCTACCGAAGCCGGTACTGTTGAAGTAGTGAACGTTGCCGGTGCTGTTGTGGCCCGTCAAGCTGTAGTTGCTGGTGAAAACCGCATCGAAACGTCTGTATTGGCCAACGGCATCTACACCGTGCGTTGGACCAACGGCCGCGAAAGCTCTGCTGCGCGCCTGGCGGTTCGCCACTAATTCGATTGAAACGGGAAGTCCCGCGGTTCCGGAGGAACCGCGGGACCCACTCCCCAAAAAAATTTTTTGTGTGTGTTTGTGGAACAACCCCTTGCGCAGCTCCGCGCTGCCAAGGGGTTTTCTTTTGCGCTTTGGGCGGGAGGTAACCCCAAAAGGTAGCTCACGCCAAAGAACAACCCCCGGGCGCCGCTTGAGCAAGTCTGCGGAATAGGTGCACACAGAGTGCTCCCAACGGAGAACCGTCGAGCACTTGGGAAATCTTAGGAAAAACCGGGTCGCTTACTTGCCCTCCAGACGCACCAACTCGTCCATCACGCCCTCGGCCTCGGCCCGTTTCAAGTCCGACGCCGCACGATCGCGGGTGGACAAATCAAAGCTCTCCTTCATCAACGCGTCGTAACGCGCACGCAAAACATCCGATTGCGATTTTTTCTTGAATGGCCACATGTCCTTTTAACCCACCGACGCGCTAAAAGTTTGACCGAAAAACGTACATTTCCACCCATGAACAAAACAGCAACCTCCTTGGCCACCCTGGTCTCCGTCTTCTTCTTCTGGGGCTTTGTGGCGGCCAGCAACGGCATTTTGATCCCGGTCTTCAAGGCCAAACTGAACCTGGAACAGTGGCAAAGCCAGATGATTGCCTTCGCCTTTTACGTGGCGTACACCGTCGGATCGTTGGGGTATTTGGGCCTTTCCAAACTGGCCGGAACGGACCTCATTGGCCGATGGGGCTACGCGCGCGCCCTTTCGTACGGACTGATCATCAGTGCCTTGGGCACCCTGCTCTTCATTCCAGCCGCGGAATCGGCCTCCTTTCCCTTGCTGCTCAGCGGTTTGATTGTGGTGGGTCTGGGCTTCAGTCTGCAGCAAACCGTGGCCAACCCGCTGGCGATTGCCTTGGGCACGCCGGAAACCGGCTCCATGCGCTTGAGTTTGGCCGGCGGCGTAAACAACGTGGGCACCACCGTGGGGCCGCTGTTGGTGAGCTACGCCATTTTTGGCAACGCGGCCTCCAGCGCCGGAACGGCGCTGGACATCACGGTCGTAAAGATTCCCTACCTGGCGTTGGGTGCTCTATTTGTATTGTTTGCACTGGTTTTTTGGAACATGGACCTGGGACGGCCCACCGCAGAAAGCGCTGCGGAATCGGCGTCGGAAGAGGGCCGAAAGAGCGCATTTTCCTACCCGCAGGTGTGGATGGGCATGATCGCCATTTTCCTCTACGTGGGCGTTGAAGTGGCTACAGCAGACAATCTTCCGGAGTACCTCAAGCAGTACCACGGTGTATCGCTGGACGGCATTGCCCCCTACATATCCCTCTACTGGGCCAGCTTGATGATCGGTCGGTGGACTTCCTCCTCTGGGGCGTTGGGCTTGGACGGCGTGAAACGCCAGTTGGCCCGATGGGCGCTGCCCGCATTGGCTTTTGGCTTGTTCTTCCTGGTCAACCACCTGGGTGGGCACGACCCCGCTCGCTTCGTTCCGTACTTGGGCGCCGTCGCCCTGCTGGTCCTGGTGGATTGGGCCACCAACGGCAACCCCGCCAAACAATTGCTGTTCTACAGCGCCTTGGGCGCGGGCGCTCTGGCGGTAGGCATGTTGGCAAACGGTCCCTTGGCCGTGTACGCCTTTTTGTCCGTAGGTCTGTTCTGTTCCACCCTGTGGCCGTGCATCTTTACGTTGGCCATCGCCGGCATGGGCAGCAAGACTTCCCAAGCCTCCAACGCGCTGATCATGATGATCATGGGCGGCGGCGTGGTCAGCTTGGCGCAAGGTGCTCTGGCCCACGAAGACTACCTAGGCATTCGGTATTCGTTCCTCTTGGGCGTCCTGTGCTTCGGTTACCTGGCGCTCTACGCGTGGAAGGTGGGCAACGAGCTGCGTCGTCGGGGCGTATCGCTCGACGGTTCCTCTGCCGGGGGGCACTGAGGCGCGGGACTTGAGGCGCGCCTGTGGGCGCGCCGAATTTTCTCTTTTGGGCCGAAGGCCGCGGCTGCGCCGCGGCCTTCGGCATTTTAATCCGGAGCGCGCGGGCGTGCAACCCGCGCGCGGCGGCAACGCCGCCCGCCCTATTTTGTACCTTTCCGCATGCGCATTTTTCTTTTTCCCCTCCTGCTGCTGGCGGCCGCTTGCGGCCGCCCCGCCCAACCCCTGACCTCCCCCAACGGGGAAATCCAAGTGGCGGTAGGCACCACAGACTCCCTCACCTACACCGTTTTGTACCGGGGAGATACCCTCCTCAACCCTTCCGCCGTCAAACTTCACCTGCTCCTGCACCGCGCCGGAAAGCCGGACCAAGAACTGCATTTAGGCACCGGAAAACTGCGCAGTTCGCGGGACAGCGCGGTGGACGAAACCTACACCCTCCCCTGGGGCGAAGTGCGCCAAATTCACCACCAAGGGAACCGTCGGCGAATGGAGTTTGAGACCGACGGCCTCCCGTGGTACGTGGATCTGCACGCTACCAACGAAGGCTGGGCCCTGCGCACCGGCTGGCCCGCCTGGGACGGAGTGGACAGCGTCACCGTGCTCTCCGAACGCACGGACTACCGCCTCGTGGGCAACCCCACGGCCTTCTGGATCCCGGGCGACTGGGACATCACCGAACACCTGGTGAACGAGTGCCGCCTGAACGAGATCGACGCCACCGCCAAACGCCAGGCCGCGTCGCTCAGCAACACCTACATCCCCTACAACGCCGTCAACACGCCCGTCACCTTCCGTTTTGAATCCGACGACCCCGTCCGATCCGGCGTCCACGTGGCTTTCCACGAAGCCGCGCTGATCAATTACCCGGCGCAAACCCTTCGTCTGCGGTCCGACGTCGCCCAAAATCCGCGCGCGGAAGGATTTGTAACGGAGTTGGTGGGCCGCGCGCGGGACAGCGCGAAGGCCACCCTGCGGGGGGCCTTCCACACGCCATGGCGAATGGCCCTGGTTGCGCCAGAAGCCGCCCCCCTCCTGGAAGCGCACCTCCTTTTGGACCTCAATGCCCCCAACGTTCTGGGCGACGTCCCCTACGCCAAACCCATGAAGTACATGGGCATTTGGTGGGAAATGCACCTCGGCAAAAACTCGTGGGATCGGGCGTCGGGCAAACACGGCGCTACCACCCAAAACGCCAAAAAACTCATTGACTTCGCCGCGCAGCACGGCTTTCAGGGCGTGCTGGTGGAAGGTTGGAACACCGGCTGGGAGCACTGGATTGGGTTCGACGACCGCGAGGGCGTTTTTGATTTCGTCACCCCCTACCCAGACTACAACCTCCAAGAGGTGCAGCGCTACGCCCAAAGCAAGGGCCTGACCCTCATCATGCACCACGAAACCTCCTCCGCCCCCAGAACCTACGAAAAGCAGCTGGATACGGCCTACCAACTCATGCAGTCCCTCCAGATCCCCGCCGTAAAGACCGGCTACGTGGGCCCCCTCTTGCCCAAAGGCGAGTGGCACTACGGGCAGTGGATGGTGAACCACTACCAAAAGACGGTGGAGACGGCCGCAAAATACTCCATAGCACTGGACATCCACGAACCCGTCACGGGCACGGGACTGCGCCGCACGTGGCCCAACCTGATGTCCCGCGAGGGCGCCCGCGGCCAAGAATTCAACGCCTGGAGCAGCGACGGCGGCAACCCCCCTTCCCACATCCCCAACCTGGCCTTCACCCGCATGTTGAGCGGCCCGATGGACTTCACGCCCGGCATTTTCAATCTATCCCTAGAACCCTACAAACAAAACCACCCCCTCCAAACCACTTTGGCCCAGCAACTGGCGCTGTACACCATAATGTACTCTCCGCTGCAAATGGCGGCGGATTTGCCGGAGCATTACGCCCCCAACGGCCAAATCCACCCCGCGTTTGAGTTCATTAAGGCCGTCGGAGTGAATTGGGAAATTTCGCGCGTGCTCCCCTCACGCGTGGGAGACTACGTGGCGGTGGCCAGACAGGAACGCGTTGATTTACAAGGCGATGGGGCCAACCAAAAGCCCAAAAACAGCCCAAAAACCACCCAAAACTCCAAAAAATCGGCCAATCTATCGACCGTCGGGCCGCATAAATCAACCCAAACAGACAACAAAACCAACACCACAGCCAACAAATCCAACACAACAGACAACAAAAGCAACCAAACAGCCGACCAAAATGCCACTGCTCGCTGGTTTGTGGGCATTGCGAACGACGAAACCCCCCGCACCTACGCGCTCGATTTCTCCTTTCTGCCGCAGGACGGGCCCAAACGGTACACCCTGACGCTCTACGAGGACCCCACGGTCCCGGCTGCCGTCAAGCTGACGCTCGCCCACAACCCGCCCATCCAAATCACCACCCAAGTGGTCACGCGCGGCACCGTACTCAACCTTCCACTGCAAAAAGGCGGCGGCTGCGCCGCCGTCCTGACGCCGTTGCCGAATTAGAAAAAACCTGTACCTTTACTTTTGTTAACTAACTCATTAACAAACGTTTAGAAAAATTAATTCGGCTTAACCGATCCCCCCAGCGCCCCGCTTCGCGGGGCGCTGGGCGTTTTGGGACGGTCCAAACACTTAAAGCACATGCCTGAAAAAATCTGCAACACCTGCGACCAAACCCAACGCTACGTGGACTACGCCGGTCGGATAACCGAAGACCAACTTTTTTACTTTTTGCGATCAGAAGTCATTGAGCAACGCTGTCGGTTGCAGTGGTCGCAAAATGAACTGGCCAAAATGGCAAAGGTCAGCCGCTCAACCGTCGGGGGTTTTGAGCGCGGAGACACCATTACGCTGCGTAATTTCCTCAAAATCAGTCAAACTCTGCAAATGCACGCCGCCTGGGGCAGCTTCCTTTACAACGCCAAATTCAATCCCGCCGTGCGCCAAATGTCCCATTCCTCCAAAATCATGCAGACCCGGCCCGCGCGCTCGTCGTCGAAAGGGTCCAATTCTTCCATTTGAGTTGGGGTGGCGGGAAGGTTGTCCGACGTGCGTGCTTTATTGTCTGTTGTGTGCGACTTATGCACTGTTGTGTCGGACTTGTTGGCTGTTGGGGCCAACTTATGAAGCCAAATGGACGACTTATCGACCGATTTCGAGCCTTTTTTGGGCGTTTTAGGTGGTTTTTGGCCGCGCCCAGGGCCGTATCGCGGTCATTTTCAACCTGTTCGCAATTGGGCACAAAAAAACCCGAGTTGCCTCGGGTTTCCGTCGATCCAAAAGGGGAAAAATCACATTTTGCTGACGTTCACGGCGTTCAAGCCGCGCTTGCCGTCCTTCACCTCGAATTCTACCTCGTCGCCATCAGCGATAGGTTGGTTAAGACCGGTGGCGTGTACGAAAAACTCTTCGTTGCTGCCTTCTTCTTTGATGAAGCCGAAACCTTTAGTGGCATCGAAAAACTTCACCGTTCCACGTTTTGACATGGGAAATGGGAATAAAATGATGACGCACCTAAAACACTTTGATCGCGGTGCAGCGCCTAAGCGATGCTGTAAAGGTAATGTTTTTATTAAATACGTACGACAAAATGCCTTTTTGTGGGCTCAGTCCCGCAACTCCAACTGTCCGGAAGCCAGGATGTAAACCACCAAAGCGTCGGGCGTGGGCAAGGCCTTCACCACTTCCAGCTTCTTCATGGAGCCGCGGATCTGCATGCCGGCGCCCAGGGGATAGCCCTTGAGCATGCCGTCCGCCACGCGCTTGTATTCGTCCAGGTAGTCCGCAAACGAGAAGGTTTGGGCGGCCAACTCCTTCTCAATCTTGCCGTTGAGCATCCAGGCGGCCGCGCCCACGAGCGCGTTCTTGCTCTTGAGCTCAAACTTGACGTCGGCGAAGCCGACTACCCTTTTCTCCAGGTTGACCACCGGCGCGGCCGTCAGGTACACGCGTCCCTTGAGGGGTTTCTTTTCCAGGGGTTTACCGTCCTTGCCCAGCTTCAGGGCGCGGAAGTCCAGCCCCACGCGGAGGCGGTCGCCTTGGGGCACAAAGGTCCAGGCGTCGATCAAAAGCCGACGGCCCACGTCTGGGAAATCAAAGGGTTCTTCGGCAAAGGCCTTCTGCATTTCGCTTTCCAGGAGGCTGTAGGGTACCGACGCGGCCAAGGTGGTGCTGAATCCTTTTTCGGCGGGCAGCTTGGCGGACGCCCGCGGCAACGGCGTTGCCGCGGGCGCCTTGGGGGCTTCCGTGGCTCCGGTGATGACTTGGACCTTGGCTTGCAGGGTGGCTCCCGAGTTCACGGATCGGCCGTCGGCCCGCAGCGGCTCAATGCCCAGTGCCATGGGGGTAATGATCAAGTAGGCGCCGTAGGATTTGTCCAGTTCTAGGGGGGCGAACGCGGTTTTCCAGGCCTTCTCTACCTCCTTCCGGATGTTCAATTGCTGCGCGATGGCGGCGTCGATCTCCTTCCCGATGCGGTCTCCTTGTTTGCGCAACACGGCGTCCAGCAGGGATTGAATGGGGATTTTGACGGGCCCCAGCACCAAGGCGGGGGTTTCTGCCCACTTCACGCGTGCGGTGGTTTGGGTCTCCATTTTCCAGTCCGGCGTGAGCTTGACGCGGGTCACGAGGGTCACGATGGGCTTGAGGTTGAGGTCTTTCTCTACGGCCAGGGCTTCAACGCCCCCGGGGGCGTAGCGACCTTTGACGTAGACGCTGAGGGGCGCCGTGACGGAGAGGCTGTCGCCAAATCCGGCGAGTTTGAAGGCGCCGGCCTTGGTGACGCGCACCTGTACGTTGTCGTTCTCGAACGAGGGGTCGTCGTACAATACACCGGAGAAGGCTCCGTTGAGTTCCTTTTCCAGGGAGGCAAAGGAGATTTGCACCGGCAGGGAGACGGTGGAAATGGGGATTTCAGGCGCGGGGCTCACAAAAGCGGCTTGCGCAGCCTCCGGCTGCAGGTTTTTGGGGCCGCCGCAGGCGGCCGCCCCCACCAAAAGGGCTCCCATGCCCACCAGCGCCGCTCCGCGGCGCTGGATTTCCAACAGAGTATTCATATTTTTCGCTCAATCGTTTATTTTCTTAGTCCGCTCTTTACTTAACCCGCACGGACACCTCGTCCACAAAGAAAAACGTTTGGCCTCCGGCGCCCGGGTGCCACTCCGGCAACGGGCCGGCGTTGGTGAATTTCACGTACAAAAATCGGACTTTTTTGGGTTGTTGGGCGTCGAAGGTGACGGTGTTCGTACGCGGGGACTCGTCGGTCTTGGCCGTTGCCCGCAAATCGGTGCTCCAACCCCAGGCAGATCGCACGGATTTCGAGACGGTTTCAAAGTCCTGAGCGGCAAGGGTCGTCGGGTCCACTTCCGAGTTGGACGCCCACACCGCAACACTCTGTGGAAAGGCAATCCACGCGCCAATGTCCTTGAGCAGGCCGACGCTCACGCGGTCCACACGCTGCTTGCTGCCCAAATCCACCCGAACCACCAGGTCCACCCCTTGGTGGCCCACCCAATTCCCTTTGCGCCACTCCACGTCGCCGGAAATGCCGTCCACCAGGGCGTTGTCGCTGCCGCCAGTGTACTGCCGGTTGGGGGCCGACGAGTACGCCACGCGGTAGGTGTTGGGCCAACGCGTGGCCGTGGCCACCGCCGTGTGTCCCAGTGCACCGTTGGGCTGCACCAAAGCCGCCTCGATGCGGGTGGTCTGGGTCAAAACCAGGGCGTCGGGGGTTCCAGACCCTTTTTGCTGCGGCCAAAAAATGTCTTTGCCGCGGAAGGGGACGTCCATTGTTTGTTTTTCGGTGCCGTGCAGGGTCACGCGCAGGATGCCGGACTCCACCCCAGCAGGCGGATCCATTCGGAGCTCGGTTTGATCCGCAAAGGAGCGCGCCACCCGCAGGGTGGGCGCGGGTGCCGCGCCTGCGGCGGAACCTATGCCGTTGGCGTAGGGCTCCCAATCTTCGCGGTCTGTTGGCTGTTCCTGCTGTTCAAACTCCAAAACACCGCCTTGCACCAGGGCTTGGTGATCCAAAAAGCCGCCCACCGGGCGGCCGTTGAAGCGCATGCGGGCCACGTAGGGCCCGTCTCCGGCGCGATTAAACTCTACCGTCCTTCCGGAGGTGTAGGAGGTACGGGTACCGCGCGCGCCGTTTGCCAGCGCGCCGTTTGCCCGCGCGCCTTCGGCGCGCGCACCAGCACCGGAAGCGCCAGAGCCGCCCTTAATCGGGAGACCGTCGGGCAAAACTCCCGGCAAAGCATCCGGCAAATGGAGCACCGCCCGGTCCCAGTACAGGGCGCCCGTGGCGTAGCGGGATTCGCCCGGAACCAGCGGGTAGAGGCCCAAGCTGGCCATCACGTACCACGCAGACATTTGGCCGCAGTCCTCGTTGCCGCTCAACCCGTCCGGCGCATTGCGGTACAAACTGTCCAGCACATGCCGCACCACGCGTTGGCCCTTCCAGGGATTGGGCGTGGCGTTGTAGAGGTAGGCGATGTGGTGGCTGGGCTCGTTGCCGTGGGCGTACTGCCCCACCAACCCGGTGATGTCCGCTTGTTCGCGTCCCACGGTGGCCGACGGCGCTGAAAAAAGGCCGTCGAGCAGCGTTTCCAACCGGTTCAATCCGGCCCGACGGTCCCCGTTGCCCAGCAGGGCGGTCCATCCGGCCAAGTCGTGCACCGGGGCGAAGGAGTACTGCCAGGCGTTGGCTTCGGTGAAGTGGTTGTTGACCTCGCGCGGCTCAAAAGGGGTCAACCAGCCGCCGTTGGTGCGCGGCCGCACCAGTCCGGTTTCGGGGTCCAGCACGGAGCGGTATCCGGTGGCCCGACGGTCGTATTCCGCCCGCAGATCGGGGCGTTCAGCGGCTTCCGCCAAACGGGCAATGCACCAGTCGTCGTAGGCGTACTCCAAGGTTTTGGACACGGATTCCGGGGCGTCCTCCACGCTCAGGTAGCCCTGCTTGCGGTAGGTGGGAAGGCCAAAAACAGCGGCCTTGGCCGTGGAGTCTGCCGCGCGCAGCGCGGCTTTCAGCGGAACCGGATAACCCTTTACGTACGCATCCGCCAGCACCGACACCGCGTGGTACCCAATCATGCAATTCGTTTCGTTCGCCGCCAATTCCCAAACCGGGAGGCGTCCGCTCAACGCGTAGTGGTCCAGGATCGTCGCTACAAAATCGTTCGTGCGCTCCGGCTGCGTCAGGGCGTACAGGGGGTGCGCCGTGCGGTAGGTGTCCCACAAGCTGAACACCGTGTAGCGCTGGTTCAGGGTGTCTTGGTGCACCGCGTCGTCCATCCCGCGGTACCGGCCGTCCACGTCGCTCCACAGATTTGGAACGGAAAAAGCGTGGTAGAGGGCGGTTCGGAACACCACCACTTGGTCCGACGGTCCCTGCACTTCAATTTTTGCCAATTCGCGCTCCCAATCCAAGGCCGCCGCCTGGCGGGTGTCGTCGAACGTGGGCTCGCGCCGGGTTTCTGCCGTCCAGTTGCGCCATGCGCCCTCCGTATCCGTGGAGGAAAGCGCTACGTCAAGATCTAGGTGCCCCGTTTTGCTCCAACTTCCGGCCGCAAATTCCAGCACAAACAATCCGGGTTCGGGCTCCGTCAGCACAAAAGGCACCGACGCATTCAACGCAAAAAACAGCTTTTGACGCGTGGCCCACGCCCGCGAAAACCGATGCCCCTCCGCCCGGAAAACGCCGTTGGCGCTGGGGGCCGCGCTGGTGGTGGCCGCGCTGGCGGAGGCCGCGGCAGTGGAGGCTCCGCTTGAAGGCGCACCTGATGCAACCGCGGCAGCCACCGGACGCACCGCAAAATCGTACGCCTTGTCCCGGTGGTTCATGCGGATCAATACCCGAAACGGGCGACTTGGATCCGCCCAGTACCGATGGCGTCCAACGCGCTCCGATGCGGTCAATTCCGCACGAACGCCGCCGGGAATTCCCACGGAATAATACCCCGGAACGGCGATTTCCGCCAAGGGATCTCCCGCTGAAGCGTGTTGAAAAGGCAGGGGTTTGTAGCGCAGATCCAAAGCACCGGACTGGGGCACTACCAACAAATCCCCGTAGTCGCTGACGCCGGTTCCGCTCAAATGCGTGTGGGAAAAACCGTACAAAGCCGTATCCGTGTGGTGGTAGCCGCTGCAGCCGTCCCAACCTTCCAAGCGGGTGTCTGGGCCCAACTGCACCATGCCAAACGGGCGCTGCGCACTGGGGTGGGTGTGGCCGTGGCCGCCCGTACCGATGAACAAGTTGGGTTGGGGCGCGGCCAAAGGCGCGGTAACCTGGAACGCGGGGCCGTTGGCCGTTATCGGGCCGCGCAATCCAGCCTTGGGTGGCGAAGTCACTGCCTTCGCGCCCTTCGCCGGCGCGCCGGTCGTTTTCCTAGGCGGCGTAGCAACCGTTTGACCCACTGCGTGACCGGCCGTCCACACCGCGCAAACGGCCCAAAAAATAACCCATTTCATCGTGCGCATGCCCAAAGATAGCCGTACTTTTGGCGCCATGAACGTGAAATCTACCTTCTTGATGACCGGACTCCTGTTGGTACCGGCCCTGACCTTGATCTCCTACCCTTCCGGCGCCCCCATCAACCGCAGCGGTTCGCCGGCGTCGAACAACCAAAACTGCACCAGCTGCCACAACCCCGTGGGCAACGGAGCGGAATCCATTGTCATTACCTCCAACATTCCGGCCGACGGTTTTAAGCCAAACACCAACTACACCATTACGATCACCGGCAACGCCAACGGCACCACCACCCCGCGCATGGGATTCTGTGCGTCGGTTGAGGCCAACGGTGCGCACGTGGGCGCGGTTCAGCCCCAGACCGGCTCGCAAAAGATCAGCGACTTCATCACGCACCAGTCCACCAGCATTTCCACCGCCAACGGCACTAAGTCTTGGAACTTCACGTGGAATTCCGGCAACACCAGCGGCTCGGCTACCGTGTACGTTTCCATGCTCTTCGCCAACGGCAACGGCGGCGACAGCGGAGACCGCACGCGCACCTCAAGCGCTACCTTCACCCAGAGCTTCGTGAGCCAGGAAGAAAACACCGCACCGGAAGTGGCCATTGGCCCCAACCCTGCGCAGAACTTCACGCGATTCACCTTCCCCGCCACCACGGAAACCCAGATGCTGGAAGTGGTGGACCTGCAAGGCCGCAGCACCTACCGCGCCGCCGTGGAATCCGGCAGCACCGCGCATTTCTTGAACGTGGCCGATTGGGCCAACGGCACCTACCTCGTTCGCCTGGGCGCAGCCCGCGGCCGCTTGGTGGTTCAGCACTAAGCGTTTGCAGCTACCGCATTAAGCGCTTGCTCCCATGACCCTTCATCCCCTGTTGTCCTCCGCATTATCCCGGGCCCAACAGGGGATTTTTAAATTCCGGACGGTGGCCGCACTCGGCGCGACTCTTTTGATCACGCCTGCCTTCGGACAGTCCTCCCCCGCGGACACCCTCTCCCCCGCTCCTCTGCCCGACGCCGCTGCCCTGCGCGCTTTGTTTGGCGCCGCCGCAGACTCTGTGGTGGGACCGTCGGACTCCGCTGCCTTTCTGGTCCAAATTCCGCAGTCGGTGGATTTGGAAGAGGTCATCGCCTTCGGCAAGACGCTGATTGGCAGGCCCTACCGTTCCGGCAGCAAGGGCCCCAGCGGGTTCGACTGTTCCGGCCTGATGCACTACATTTTTGGGCAACACGGCATCCTGATGCCGTCCAGCAGCCGCGACTACGCCCACCGCGGCTCCCCCGTGCCCTACGGCCAATGGGAAGTGGGAGACTTCGTTTTGTTTGGCGGTCGCGGCGCCCGTGGAATTGGCCACGTGGGCCTGGTGGTGGGCATTGAACCCGGCGCCGTCTACATGCTCCACTCCGGCACCAGCCCCGGCGTCTGCGTCCAAAACTTCCTGGCCATGCCGTACTACAAAAAGCGTTACGTGGGGGCGAGGAGGTTGTTTTGAGTACCTGCGCTGATTAACTTTAATCTACGCAACGAGCCGGCATCGTTAAAACATCCAATCCCCATGAACCCAAACCTCCAAACCCTGGACGAGCTGATCGACTGTGAATACGGAGTGGTCGGTACCGCCGCGCGCGACGAATTCGAAGCGGGCTTTGAAGCATTCAAAACGGAGTTGATCACTACCGAAACGCCCAGGCATACCTAATCCGCACCGCATCGGACCTAATCCGGACCATCCTCACTCGTTTGTTAAAGCCTGTATTAAAATGCATCCTAAAGTGCATTTAAACGCACTTTTTTGTGTTTTTCAGAGATAAATAATGAAAAATGCCAGTCAAAGTGCATTAAAGTGCACTTTATAGGCGCAGGAAGATTTTGTCTCCCTCGCCGGTGTGGGCCCGCAAACGCACGGAGTTAGACTACAAATACCAAGGCTGCTGTTGGGACCTCTTTGAACTCCTGTGGGAGTACCTACCCAGCTACAAAGGTACCGAGCGAAGCTGAAGAAGCTTACGCAGGGGTCTTAAGGCGGGTTCTCCGTTTTCATCCTCCACAAACCGCGCATTCGGAGCGCAGACCGGACAGCGCGGAACGCAACCCGGTCCGCAGCTTCCCCCATTCCTCCCTACCTTAGGGGCATGTTCCGCAGGTCTTGTCGTCCTTTCCCCCTGTGGTTTCGCAGCGCGCTGGGTGCGATCGGACTCCTGGCTGCAGCGGTGCAACCGGTGTCGGGCCAGAATCCCGCCCTTCCCTTTGTGCACCACCCGGAGGCGGGGATTGTGTACGCAGACAGCACCGTGCCCCGCGTGGACGTTTGGCTGCCGGCAGACACCCTCCAACAAATTTTGTCCGACGTCACCTCCGACCGCGAGTGGCGCGCTCAGTTCCGCTGGCAGGGCAACGGCCTGCGCGATTCCGTGGGACTGGTGGGCTTCCGCCTGAAGGGCAACACCTCGCGGTATTCGGGGAAAAAGTCGTTCAAAATCTCCTTCAACACCTTTGCGCCCGGCACCCGGTGGCAAGGCGTTAAAGACCTGAACCTCAACGGCGAGCACAACGACCCCACCGTGGCCCGCGCCCGAATTGGGTGGAATTTTGCGCGCCGCATGGGCCTCGCCGCCGCCCGCGTCAACCACGTGGCCCTGTACGTCAACAACACCTACTTTGGGGTGTACGCCAACGTGGAACACCTCAACGACGACTACGTGCAGCATCGGTACGGAACCGACGACGGCAACCTCTACAAGTGTTTGTACCCCGCGCCCCTCCAATTCCGCTCCACCAACCCCAACGACTACAAATTCGTGTCCGCGGGACGTCGGGCCTACGAGCTGAAAACCAACACCGAACAAGACGACTACACGGACCTCGCCACCTTCATTCAGGTGCTCAACCAAACGTCTAGCGCCAACCTCCTATGCGCCCTGGACACCCTGTTCGACGTCAACGAATACCTGCTCACCTTGGCCGTGGAAATCAGCTTGGGCCATTGGGACAACTACGCCGTCAACAACAACAACTACTACCTCTACCGGGATCCGTCGGACGGTAAATTTCACTTCCTTTTGTACGACCTGGACAATACGATGGGCATCGATTGGTTTGGCACCGACTGGACCTCCAAAAACGTCTATCAGTGGGGCAACACCAGCTATCCGCTGTACGGCAGACTCATGGTCAACGCGGAGCTGCGCCAGCGCTTCACGTACTACTTGAAAGCCGCCAACGACCTCCTCTACGCGCCGGAATTCCGCACCCAAATCCTCCAAATTCGCGACCAAATTGCGCCCTTCGCGGCCCTGGACCCATACCGTCCGGCAGACTACGGCTACACGTTTCAGCAATTCAACCTGGGCTACACCGCCACGATTGGCGCCCACGCCAAGGAAGGCATCCTCCCGTATTTGTTCAAACGGCAGGGGCAAACGGCCCAACAACTGGGAACGTCGACCGGCGCTCCCCTGTTCCGCGGCCCGACGGTCTCCAGCACCAGCGTTTCTTTGCCCGTGTACGCGTCCACCGCGGTGGACGGCGTTTCACCGGTGGCGCGGGTGGGGTGGATTTGGTGGGCGGATACGGTTGGCGCCGCCGCAGGCGGCGGCAACCCCGTCGGCACGCAATCAGACACCCTCTGGCTCGCGCTCAATCCCAGCACCCAAAGATGGGAGGGCGCCTTGAACGCCCCACACAACACCCGCGCCCTGCGCGGCCAATTCTGGGTCCAAACCACCACCAATCGGACGGCCTCCAGCCCCTGCAGTCCCCAAAGAATCCCGATTACCGAAACGGAGGGACTCGTAATCAACGAAATCGGTGCGCGTGGCCTGGACTTCGTGGAATTGTACCACAACGGCACCACCCCGCTCGAATTAAGCCGCTACGCGCTCTCCAACGACTCCGCCGGCACCAACCCCTATCCGTTGCCCAAAAGCGTCGTGCAGCCCCAGGAAATGCGTTGCCTGGACCTCTCAGACACCCTGAACCGACCCTTCGGCCTCAGCGCCGCCGGCGAATGGGTCGTCCTCCTGCGTCGCGCAGACTCCACCGCGCCCTACATCCCGGTGGATCGGCTCCACTATCCGCCCGTCCCGAGCAACACCACCTTTGCCCGCCTGTCCGACGGTTTCCCAATTTGGGGCTTCAGCGAACCCGGCACGCCGTGCGCGCCGAACCCACCCAAAAGCACCACACCCCAAGTAGTACCAGCGATCTACCCCAATCCGCACTCATCCCAAGCCACAATCCAGAATCCTTACGCAACACCGCTCACCGTCTGGCAGTACAGCGCCAACGGCGAACTCTTGGAGGAATGGACGCTGCCCCCCAGCAGCAGCACTCCGCTCACGGACCGCCATGCGCCAGGTTTGCGGGTTTGGTGGTTTGCGGTCGACGGCCTGTGTTTGCCTGCCGCGCGCAGCATAAAATTGCCTTGATTTACGGGCTACAAATTGGATATGGTGCTGATTTTAGGATGATTACACCTTCCTAATTTGGGTGAAAAGCCCAGAAAACACCGTAAAAACCTGTCCATTAATCGACCATTCGGGTGGACTTATCAGCCGTTTGGGTTTGGATAAGGCACCAAATAGCCAACATATCCTGCTAAATAGCCAACAACTCCAACACAATGGTCAACATAATGCCAGGGGGGGTACTCACTCACTACCGCTCGCAACGAACCCCGACGGACTCAACCTTTGCGCCGTGAGGATTCTCAATTGCGACAATCGTCCAATTTAATGGCCTGATTGAGGGCGACTTAGGATTTGTGCATCAGTCCCATGCAACCTTTGGCATCCTTTTTGCCTCTGTCTTTGTGTACGAAAAGATTCAGGCATAGGGGTGATTTTTGTGTTAATGTTCGTTTTCCAACCCTGAATCCAGAAGGGCGGCCCAAAAGGCCGCCCTTTGTTTTTTTTGTGCCTCGCTCAGTGCGCGCCGAGGGCGATGCAAATGTTTTTGGGCTCGGTGAAGAAGCGGAGGGCTTCGAAGCCGCCTTCGCGGCCGACACCGCTGGATTTGATGCCGCCGAAGGGCGTGCGGAGGTCGCGGACGAGCCAGCAGTTGACCCACACGATGCCGGACTCGATTTCGGAGGCGACGCGGTGTGCGCGCTGGAGGTTGGAGGTCCAGACGGTGGCTGCCAGGCCGTATTGGGTGGCGTTGGCGAGGGCGAGGGCTTCCTCTTCGGTGTCGAAGGGCTGTACGGTGACGACGGGGCCAAAGATTTCTTCTTGGTTGGTGCGGCAGTCCTGGGTGAGGTTGGCGATGACGGTGGGGGCGATAAAAAAGCCCTTATCGTAGGGGGCGTCGAGCTGCACGGGGTGGCCACCGCAGAGGATTTCGCCGCCTTCTTCTTGGGCGAGGGCGATGTAGGAGAGGATTTTGTCTCGATGCGCTTCACTGACCACGGCGCCTACTTGGGTGGAGTCCTGGGAGGGGTCGCCCACGCGGAGGGCGCGGACGCGCTCGGTGAAGGCTTGGAGGAAGCGGGGGTACAGGGAGCGCTCTACGAGGATGCGGCTGCCGCAGAGGCAAATTTGGCCTTGGTTGGCGAAGGAGGAACGCACGGTGGTGCGCAGCATTTCGTCGAAGTCGCAGTCCGCGAAGATGATGTTGGGGTTTTTGCCGCCCAGCTCCAAGCTGAGTTTTTTGAAGAGGGGCGCGGCTTGGGCGCTGATTTTGGCGCCGGTTACGGTGCCGCCGGTGAAGGAAATGACGGGGACGTCCGGATGGGTTACCAGGGCCTCACCGAG
This sequence comes from Flavobacteriales bacterium, assembly GCA_947464785.1. GTDB lineage: Bacteria > Bacteroidota > Bacteroidia > Flavobacteriales > Schleiferiaceae > CAMDTE01. Next base: position 21,987 of record CANHXZ010000009.1, read on the forward strand.
GCCGGCTCCGGTGCCGTGGATGATGTTCAAAACGCCGTTGGGCAGGCCGGCGTCGGCACAAATTTGGGCCAAGAGGTAGGCGGTGACGGGCGTGACTTCCGAGGGTTTGGCCACCACGGTGTTGCCCGCAGCAAGGGCTGGGGCGATCTTCCAGGTGAAGAGGTAGAGGGGCAGGTTCCACGGGCTGATGCAGGCCGCTACGCCAATGGGCCGGCGCAGGGTGTAGTTGAAACCGGAGACGCCCATGTCGTGGGTTTCCGAGTGGTCGTGGAGGATGGCGGTGGCGTAGAAGGCAAAGTTGTCTCGGGCGCGCGGGATGTCCACGGTGGTGGCCAACTTCAGGGGTTTCCCGTTGTCCTTGGACTCGGCCGCGGCCAATTCGTCCAGGCGTGCGGCGATGCCGTCGGATACGCGGAGCAGGATGCGGCTGCGCTCGGCGGCCGTGAGGCGGGACCAGGCGGGGAAGGCTGCTTTGGCGGCGGCTACGGCACGGTGCACGTCGTCGGGGCCGGAATCCGGAATTCGACCGTACACCTGGCCGGTGGCGGGCTCCACGTTGTCCAAATAGCGGCCGGTGGCGGGTTCCACGAAGGCACCGTTGATCCAGTTGAGTAGGTCCATTTCAGTTGCGTTTTGCCGACTTATAAGTTGGGCGTGCGACCGCCGTCGACCGGAATGTTGATGCCGGTGATGTAGGAGGCGTCCGGGGAGACCAGGAAGGCCACGGCGGCTGCGATTTCCGCGGGTTGCGCAAAGCGGCGCATGGGCACTTCGTCGATCATCTCTTGGGAGACCTCGGCGGAGGTGCGGCCGGTGCGTGTGGCTCGGCCGTCGATGATGGCGGTGAGGCGCTCGGTCTGGGTGGCGCCGGGCAGTACGTTGTTGACGGTGATGCCATCCGCTGCCAGTTCGTTGGCCAGGGTCTTGGACCAGTTGCCCACCGCGGCGCGGACGGTGTTGCTGACGCCCAATCCGTGTAGGGGTACTTTAACGCTGGTACTGATGATGTTCACGATCCGACCGTATCCGCTGGCGCGCATGCCGGGAACCACGGCCTGGGCCAGGCGTTGGTTGTTGATCAAGTGCTGTTGGAAGGCGGCCACGAAGGCGTCGGGCTGGGCGTCCAAGATGGGGCCGGCGGCGGGGCCGCCGGTGTTGTTGACCAAGATGTGTACGGTATTGCCTGCCGCCAAAAAGGCGTTCGCGGCAGCCGCAACTTGGTCCGGCTGGGCGTAGTCCGCCACCAGGTAAGTGTGTTGTTGTTGCGCGGGGGTGGGCAGTTGGGCTGCCGCGGCGCGCAATCGGTCTTCGTTGCGGGCCAAAAGCACCACGCGTGCGCCGCGTTCAGCCAATTTCAGGGCCACGGCCCATCCGATGCCCTGGGTGCTTCCGCCCACCAAGGCTGTTTTGTTCGTCAAATCGTGCAGCATGATGCGAAAGTACGGCAAAGAAAAAAGGCCCGCTCGATGGAGCGGGCCTTCTGAAAACAACTTTTACCTCTTTACTGCACCACCAACGGCAGTACAACGCGCGCGTCGGGCATTTCAACCGTTACGCGGTACATCCCTTTGGCCCAGTGGGACACGTTGAGGTTCATTTGGGCAGCATCCGCCGGCCAAGCGCCGGACCAAACCACGCGGCCCAAAGCGTCCACCACGGAGGCAACGGCACCGTCCAACGGCTGCGATGCTACCAAAATTGCACGGTCGCTGGCCGGGTTGGGCTGAACACGCAGGTTTAAGGCGTTGGCGCCGTTCTCCAGACCCAAATTGACGTAGTTGTACGGCGAAGACACGGCGGTACAACCGTCGGCATTCGTTACTTCTACGGTGTAGATGCCGTTCTGAAGCGGCTGCCAAACGGTGCTGTCCGCACCTGGAATGAGCACGCCGTTCCGATACCATTGGTTGCCCGACGGTGCCGAACTCAACAGCCAGTTGGCGACATTGCTGTAGGAAACCGCGGGGGTCGCCGGCAAGGCGTTCACCACCACGGCGAGCGGTGCACTCAAGGCGGAGCAGCCGTCCGCGGAGGTGGTTCCCACGCGGTACGAACCCGCGGTGGTTGCCGTCAAAAGTGAATCCGTTTCGCCGGCCAAAGGCAGGCCGTTCCAGTACCATTGGTAGCCGGCCATGGTGGATCCCGCACTCAGTACGGTGGACTGTCCGGCGCAGAACGCCGTGGGTCCAGTGGCCGAGATGGAGGCTGCGGCGGGGGCAGCTGCGGTCACCACCAGGGTATCCGTGCCGACCGTACAACCCAAAGCGTCGGTTGCCGTGGCCCAGTAGGAGCCGGCTGCATTCACCGAGGTTTGTGCGCCCACAGCGCCGGTATTCCAAAGCAAGAACGCGTAATTACCGGAAGCTTGAAGGGTGGTTTGCGCACCGGGGCAGAGCGCCGACGGACCTGAAATTTGAACCGTCGGGGCGATCAAGGACGACGCCGTTACGGACACGGGCTGGCCGGTTGCCGCACAACCGTTGACCGAAGTAACCACCGCGTGGTAGGATCCGCTGGTGGAGACCGTCAGCTGATTGCCTAGTTGGCCAGACAACAACACGCCGTTGCGGTACCATGCGTACTGCCCTTGACCTGTAGGTACTTGAATTTGAGCCGTTTGACCGGGGCAGAGTGTGGCGTTACCTACCAAGGTGGCTGCCGCATTGGCCGCAGCACCCGCGGTCACCACCACGCTGTTCGTAGTGGCCGTACAACCCGACGCGTCCGCTACTACTGCGGAGTATGTACCCGGCGCGGTTACGTTGATGGATTGCGCCGTCACGCCGTTGGACCACGTAGTGGACGCAAAATTGCCGGCGGCCGTCAATTGAACCGAAGTACCGGGGCACAAGGCGGTAGGGCCGCTCACCTGCACGGTGGGCGCGGTGATGCTTGATGCGGTAATCGCCACCGGCGTGCTTTGCGCCACGCAACCGGTGTTGCTGGTCACGGTAACTGAGTACAAGCCTGCTTGGGTGGTGGCCAACGTTTGTGCGGTGGCGCCGTTGCTCCACAGGTAGGTCCAGCCCGCTCCGGCCGGGGCCTGGAGCGTGGTGGTGGCTCCGTTGCACAGGTGTGCGGCACCGGCGTTGGTCACGGCAGCGGTTGCGGGAACGCCCGCGGTCACCACCACACTGTTCGTAGTGGCCGTGCAACCCGCTGCGTCCGCAACTACTGCGGAGTACGTACCGGGCGCGGTTACGTTGATGGATTGCGCCGTCACGCCGTTGG
>CANHXZ010000010.1 GCA_947464785.1 Flavobacteriales bacterium
AGACACGGCGCACCTTCCCTACGGCGACAAATCGCCCGAAGCCATCCAATCCTACTCCATTGCCATTGCGGATTACCTCCTGGCCCGTGGAGCCGTGGCCATCGTAATAGCCTGCAACACCGCATCGGCAGTGGCCTACAACGCCCTCCGCGCGCACGTGCCGGCCCACATCCCCATCATCAACGTCATCGACCCCGTCGTTGCCGCCGTGGCCCAAACCTACCGCACCCAAACAACACCCCCCAACGTCGGCGTCATCGGTACCCGCGGAACCATTGGGAGCGGCATCTACCCCGCGCGCATCAACGCCGCCGGCGTACCAGGGACGGTCCACACCCTGGCCACACCCCTCCTGGTGCCCATCATTGAAGAAGGCCTGGCGCACTCTGAAATCCTCCGCGCCACCCTCCACCACTACCTCGCACAGCCGGAACTCCAAGGAATCGACACCCTCATCCCCGGCTGCACCCACTACCCCCTACTCACCGACGAAATCCGCACCTTTTTCGCCGAGCGCAACACCCCCATTACCCTGATCGACGCCCCCACCGTAGTAGCCGACGCGGTAGCCCGCGCCCTCGAACCCGACGGGGCACCAACCGCCACTACGCAGCTAAACCCGCAAATTCCACACGCGCCGCACCGCTTTTTCGTCAGCGACTACACCCCCACCTTCGAGCGAATCGCCCAACAATTCTTCGGCGACGTCGTCACCCTGGAACTAGCACACTGACCATGGCCCTCGTACTTCCCGTCCACGGCATCGCCCCCACCATCCCCGCCTCCTGCAAACTCCTTCCAACGGCCACCGTCGTGGGCGACGTCGTCTTCGGCGAGGAATGCTCCGTTTGGTTCAACGCCGTCGTCCGGGGCGACGTCAACCAAATCCGCATCGGTAACCGCGTCAACATCCAAGACAACGCCGTCATCCACTGCACCTACCAAAAATTCCCAACCACCCTCGGAAACAACGTCTCCGTAGGCCACAACGCCATCGTCCACGGCTGCACCCTCCACGACAACGTCCTGATCGGCATGGGCGCCATCGTCATGGACGGCTGCACCGTCGAGTCCAACTCCATCGTAGCGGCCGGCTCCGTCGTCACCCAGCACACCCACATCCCCGCGGGCGAAATCTGGGGCGGCATCCCCGCTCGTAAAATAAAAGCCATCAGCCCAGAGCTGCAAAAAGGTGAAATTGAGCGCATTGCTCAAAACTACCTGATGTACAGTTCCTGGTTTGACGCCCCTAATCATCCTTAAATCCGGGTGCAAGTTGGCTCTTTTTTGGCCCGACAGTCGGTTATAAACGGATAGAAGCGTATAAAAACGACTACCAACGTACTTTACTGATTATCAGGCTACTTTGCTTTAATAAACGTTTGCACTAAAGCACCAAAAAAGAGACGGTTCAAAAACGCACCGAATCCGTAATTTTGGGGTATGGAAATCAAGCGAGTCCCCGTCAGCATCTACGCCGAATCGACCCCCAACCCCGCGGTCATGAAGTTCGTCGCCAATAAAATGCTCATCGACCAAGACCACGTCGAATTCCGCAACATCGAAGAAGCGCAACCCAGCCCCCTGGCCGTGAAGTTGTTTCACTTCCCCTTCGTCAAAGAAGTCTTCATTTCCAGCAACTTCGTTGCCCTCCACAAATTTAACGTCGTGGAATGGGACGACGTCGCCCAGGAAATCCGCCAGTTCCTCACCGACTGGATCACCTCCGGCCAACCCATCCTCACCGGCCCCGTTGCGCCCCGCAAAGACGAAGAATCGGGAGTTCAGGCCATCACGATGGACTCCCTCCCCACCGACCTGGGCGAGATCGAGCAGCGCATCGTAGAAGTCCTGGACGAATTCGTCCGACCCGCCGTGGCGCAAGACGGCGGCAACATCGCCTTCGTCAGCTACGCCGACAAAATCGTCACCGTCCAGCTCCAAGGCGCCTGCTCCGGCTGCCCCTCCAGCACCCTCACGCTGCAGTCCGGCATCAAAAACATCCTGCAACGGATGCTCCCCACCCTGATCGACGACGTTGTCGCGGCCTAACCCACGGCCCTACTTTTTAAGAATACATGAATCCGACGAAAACCCGCGCCTGGCAGGCCCTTGAGGCCCATTCCTCCTCCTTCAACCTGCATTTGCGCGACCTCCTCACGAATCCCGCCCGCGTTTCGGCGCAAACCGTCCGCCTGGACGACCTCCTCCTCTTCGACTACTCCAAGCACCGCGTCACGGAAGAAACCCTTGGCCTTTTGGAGCAGCTTTTTGTGGAAACCGGCGCCGCCGAAGGGTTTCAGGCCATGCTTCGCGGCGACAAAATCAACGCCACCGAAGGTCGCGCCGTGTTGCACACGGCGCTCCGCGACCCCCGCACCGAACCCCTTTTGGTGGACGGCGCGGACGTTCGCGCGCTCGCCTCCGGCGAGCGCCACCGCATGTACGCCTTCGCCGACGCCGTCCGCGCCGGCCGCAAACGCGGCCACACCGGCCTGCGCTTCAACCACATCGTCAACATCGGCATTGGCGGCTCCGACCTGGGCCCCCGCATGGCCTACGAAGCCCTCAAACCCTTCACAGACCGCGACCTCCAAATCCACTTTGTCTCCAACGTCGACGGCGCAGACCTCCACGAATGCCTGAGGCAGCTGGACCCCGAACGCACCTTGTTCCTGGTGGCCTCCAAGACCTTCACCACGCAGGAAACCATGGCCAACGCAGAGGCCGCCCGCACCTGGCTCATCCAGCAACTGGGCGACCCCGACTGCACCGAAAAGCACTTTGTGGCTCTGAGCACCAACGCGGAAAAAGTGTCGACCTTCGGCATCACCCCGGAACACACCTTCGGCTTTTGGGACTGGGTGGGCGGACGCTACTCCGTTTGGAGCGCCATCGGCATGCCCCTGTGCATCGCGATTGGATCGGAGCAATTCCAATCCTTCTTAGACGGTGCGCACCGCATCGACCGCCACGCCGCAGAGGCCCCTTTTCGCCAGAACATCCCGCAAATCATGGCGGCACTGGGCATCTGGTACCGGAATTTTTTAGGCGCCAGCAGCCACGCCGTTTTGCCGTACGACCAGTACCTGCATCGTTTTGCGGCCTACTTGCAGCAGGCAGACATGGAGTCCAACGGCAAATCCGTGGACCGCGACGGGAACCGCGTTACCTACGCCACCGGACCCGTGGTTTGGGGCGAACCGGGCACCAACGGCCAACACGCTTTTTACCAATTGATCCACCAAGGCACTGAATTAATACCGTCGGATTTCATTGCCAGCGTGCATCCGCAGCATCCGCTGCACGCACACCACGCCAAACTCTTGAGCAATTTCTTGGCACAAACCGAGGCCCTCGCCTTGGGCCGGCCCACCGCCCCCACCCCCTACAAGGTATTCGAGGGCAACAAACCCACCTCCACCTTCCTGTTCGACGCCCTCACCCCCTACGCCCTGGGCGCACTCATCGCCCTCTACGAACACAAAATCTTCTTCCAGGGCCACGTGTGGAACATCTACCCCTACGACCAATGGGGTGTGGAATTGGGCAAGGAAATGGCCAACATCGTGCTTCCGGAATTGGAGGGCGACGGCCCCATTGGCGCGCACGACGCCTCCACCGCGGCGCTCCTAGCGCACGTACGGGGCTTGCAGCAAGGCTAAATTCCTCAACACGCCCGCAGCTTGTCCAGCAAGCTGCTCAAGAGCTGGGCTTCTTCCGGCGTCAGGGCGTTCTTCATGCGTTCCTGGGGAGCGGTGGTACGCACGTGGATCTGCTCCAACAGGTCCAAGCCGGCGGCACTGATGCGTACGTCCACCAGCCGACGATCCCCGGGGCTGACGCACTTTTCCACGTACTTCATCTTGGCCAACCGGTCCACCAAACGGGACGCGTCGCTCATTTTGTCCAGCATCCGGTCCCGAATCTCCCAGGTGGTCACGGGCTGCGGGTGCTGTCCGCGCAGGATGCGCAAAACGTTGAATTGCTGGGCCGTCAAGCCGTACGGTTTCAGCCACTGCGCCAGTTGCTCTTTGAGCCAGCCGTTCGTAAACAGAATGTTGAGGACCACACGCTGGTGATCGCTCTCAAAGCTGGATTGCTTGATCTCCTCCGCGAGGCTTTTGACGGGAACCGACGTCTTCACCAATTTAGACGGTCATGATTTCCGCTTCCTTCTCCGTAATGAGGTTCTCCACCTTGGCCACGTAGGCGTTGGTCAGGTCCTGAATCTGCTTTTCCAAGTCCTTGGCGGTGTCTTCCGGAAGTCCGTCCTTCTCCAAACGCTTGGTCTCGTCCATGCCATCTTTGCGGCCAGACCGAATGCTCACCTTGGCCTCCTCGCCTTCCTCACGCGCCATTTTCACCAGCGTCTTCCGACGCTCCTCCGTCAACGGCGGGATGTTGATGATGATTGCCTCCCCGTTGTTCATGGGGTTGAAGCCCAAGTTACCGTTGATGATGGCGCGCTCGATGTCCGGAATCAATTTCTTTTCCCACGGCTGCACCAGCAGCGTGCGCGCGTCCGGCGTATTGATGTTGGCCACCTGCGCCAAGGGCGTCATGGCTCCGTAGTAGTCCACCCGAACTCCTTCCAGCATGGCCGGATTGGCCCGACCCGCCCGAATCTTCAACAAGGCCTTCTCCAAGTGCGCAATCGCCTTGTTCATGTCCTCCTTAACCGAATCTTTGATGAGCTGAATGTCCTCTTCCATGGGGTATGACTTTGGTACAAATTTACGGGATTTTCGCTGCCCTCGCTACGGTTCGACGGCCCACTCCACACGCCTGTAATCCCCAATTATCCAGGTTTTTGGCGTATTCACGGCACCCCTTGCAGCCCCCTAACAACAAAAAAGCCGGAATTATTAATTCCAGCTCTTTGTAAATCAATTAGTTAATGAAACCTGTGCCGTAGGTTTGGGGTGGGGCGCAGCGTCGCTCCTCAACCGCGGGGATCCACCAGGGTTCCCACCACTTCGCCGCGAACCACGCGGGTCAGGTTTCCGGGAGCATTCATGTCAAACACCACAATGGGCAATGCGTTTTCTTTGGACAACGTAAAGGCCGTCAAATCCATCACGTTCAGGCCCTTTTCGTACACTTCGGAGAAGGTGAGGGTATCGTACTTGGTGGCCGTGAGGTCCTTTTCTGGATCTGCGGAGTAAATGCCGTCCACCCGGGTGCCCTTCAATATGACGTCGGCTTCAATTTCGATGGCGCGCAAGGTGGCTGCCGTGTCCGTGGTGAAGTAGGGGTTGCCTGTTCCACCGCCAAAAATGACCACGCGGCCCTTCTCCAAATGACGAATGGCCTTGCGTCGAATAAACGGCTCCGCAATTTTGTCCATCTCAATGGCGGACTGCAAACGCGTGAACACGCCTTCTGCTTCCAAGGCGCCTTGCAACGCCAAACCGTTGATCATGGTGGCCAACATGCCCATGTAGTCTGCTTGAACACGGTCCATGCCCTTTCCGGCACCTTCCATGCCGCGGAATATATTGCCGCCGCCAATGACAATGCCAACTTGCACTCCCAGTTCCACTACCGCCTTAATCTCGCGGGCATACGTTTGCAGTTGTGCCGGCTCAATGCCGTAGGACTGGGTGCCCATCAGCGCTTCGCCGCTGAGCTTGAGGAGAATTCGCTTGTACTTCATCAAAGATCAAAGATACGTTTACCCAACGGCTTCTGGGCGGGGAATGTTAACGCAAAGGAAACAAAAACAAACGGACACAAAAAAAGGGGCCCCGATGGGGCCCCTTTCCTTCATTCTCGGTTCTGTTTGGGATTAAATACCCAAACCTACGCGGCGGAAGTCCACCACGGCCAGGCCTTTCTGCACGCTGTCCAAGTACTGGGCAACGGTCATTTTGCTGTCCTTGATGAATTCTTGCTCCACCAAAGTGCTCTCCTTGAAGAACTTGTTCAATTTGCCTTGAGCAATTTTTTCCACCATCTCCTCGGGCTTGCCCTCTTGACGGATTTGCTCGCGGGCGATTTCCAATTCGCGCTCCAAAACCTCAGCAGGTACGCTGTCCTTGTTCAAGGATACTGGGTTCATGGCAGCAGCTTGCATGGCCACGTCGCGGCCCGCCTCAGGGGCAGCAGCGGTCAACACAACGGCCGTAGCCAATTTGTTGTTGGAGTGGATGTAGGTAGCAACAAAGGCACCTTCCAAGCGCTCGTAGAAAGCAATCTCAATCTTCTCACCAATAACACCGGTCTGCTCGGTCAACTTGTCGGCGATGGTTCCGTTTTCAAACGAAAGGGCCAACAATTCGTCCTTGGTAGCGGGGAAGCCAGCCAAAACCGTATCGGCCAATTGGTTGGCCAAAGCAACGAAGGTGTCGTTCTTGGCAACGAAGTCGGTCTCGCAGTTCAACGAAAGAACCACCCCGCGGGTAGAATCTCCGTTGGCTTTGGCGATTACGGCGCCTTCGGTGGCGTCGCGATCAGCGCGCTTGGCAGCGATCTTCTGACCCTTCTTGCGCAAGTTGTCAATGGCTTGCTCGAAGTCTCCGTTGGCTTCGACCAAAGCGTTTTTGCAGTCCATCATGCCTGCACCCGTGATTTGGCGCAGCTTGTTTACGTCGGCAGCGGTAATGGCCATGGCGTTTTGAATTTAATTCTGATTTGACTTTTGTGGCGTGCCGTACCAGTTTTGGGAGTTCCTTCGGTACAGGCGGTAAAAATAGGCGCGGCCCTGGGGCCGCGCCGTTAAATTTGCGTTATTCCGCAGATTGGGCGGTCTTCTTGGCCAACTTGTCGTTGCCAGACTTTTCCTTTTCTTCCTTGCGGTTGGAGAGTGCCTCACGAATGCCGGAGCTTACGGTCTCCATGATCAAAGAGATGGACTTGGTGGCGTCGTCGTTGGACGGGATCACAAAATCAACCAAGTGCGGGTTGCTGTTGGTGTCCACCATAGCAAACACGGGGATGCCCAAGTTGCGTGCCTCTGCAACGGCGATGTGCTCGCGCATGATGTCCACAATGAACAAAGCGGCGGGAAGACGACTCATGTCCGCGATGGAACCCAAGTTCTTCTCCAGTTTCGCGCGTTGACGATCCACTTGCAAACGCTCGCGCTTGGAAAGGGTGTTGAACGTGCCGTCCGCCTTCATCTTGTCGATGTTGGTCATCTTCTTGATGGCCTTGCGGATGGTTACGAAGTTGGTCAACATACCGCCGGGCCAGCGCTCCGTGATGTACGGCATGTTCAAGGCCTTAGCTGTTTCGGCTACGGTCTCTTTGGCTTGCTTCTTGGTGGCAACAAACAAAATCTTGCGACCGCTGCCGGCGATTTTCGCCATGGCGTCCGTGGCTTCCGCCAATTTGCGCTGCGTCTTGTTCAAATCCAGGATGTGGATTCCGTTGCGCTCCATAAAGATGTAGGGAGCCATGTGTGGATTCCACTTGCGGGTCAGGTGACCAAAGTGTACGCCTGCGTCAAGCAGCGTTTGGATGTCTGGCGTTTGGGCCATGGGGATTGGGTTTACATTCACAAAAAACAACCGATGGGTAGCCGGAGCAAGCTCCGAGTCGCACCGGTTTGGATACTAAACAAACCGATAAAAAAAGAGGTCGATTAACGCTTGGAGAACTGGAAGCGCTTGCGGGCCTTCTTCTGACCGAACTTCTTGCGTTCCACCATGCGCGGGTCGCGAGTGAGCAAGCCTTCTGGCTTGAGCATCGGGCGATTCTCGCTGTTGATGGAAACCAAGCAACGACTGATGGCCATGCGGATGGCTTCGGCTTGGCCGGTGATGCCACCGCCCTCAACGTTCACTTTCACGTCGTATTGGTCCACCAAATTGGTCAAAGCGAAAGGCTGCAATACTTTGTACTGCAAAGCTGCAGTTCCGAAGTAGTTCTTCAGGTCGCGGTGGTTGATGGTAACTGTTCCGGTGCCGGGCTTAATGTAAACTCGGGCAACAGAGGTCTTGCGGCGACCGATGGCGTGCGTTTGAGACATCGCTTAGAAAATTTCGTTCAGGTTGACAACAGTAGGCGTTTGTGCTTGGTGGCTGTGCTCAGCACCTGCATATACATGCAAGCAGTTGAACATAGCACGTCCCAAACGATTCTTCGGCAACATACCGCGAATCGCTTCCTCAACAACACGCGTGGGTCTGCGCTTCATTTCGCTCGCTGGCGTAGAAAAACGCTGACCACCGGGGTATCCCGTGTAGCGAACGTACTTCTTGTCGTCCATCTTCTCGCCAGACAAAGCAATTTTATCGGCGTTGATGATGATGACGTGATCGCCGCAATTTACGTGCGGAGTGTAGGAGGGCTTGTGCTTGCCGCGGATGAGTTTGGCCACTTGCGACGACATGCGTCCCAAGGTTTGACCTTCGGCATCCACCACGAGCCAATTTTTCGTGACCGTCGCCTTATTGGCGGATAGAGTCTTATAGCTTAACGCGTCCACTGTGTTATGGGTCTTTTTATGGGGCTGCGAAGATACGGAGATTTTTTGGGATTTACCAACACCTCATGGTGCAAAAAATGCAAAAGGGTGCGGCCCGACGGTTCGACTTTTGCGTTTATCGCGGTTTTTCGGGGGTTTTTGGGGGTGAAATGCGCGCGAAGCTCAGCGCTCCTGGCGTCGGTATGCCGTTTGATGACTACCTTCGGTCTCCTTTTTATTGATGCAAAATCCTCGTTCTGTGCTGTTGTCTTTGATCGCTCCTGCTCGATTATTTACTCAAATGGTTCTTCACTCCTCCTTACTTAGGGCTTCTGTCCGTCGGATGGCGTTCCTGTTCATCCTATTGGCCGGTTCCCTGCAGCTGCAAGCGCAAACCACCCACCAATGCGGCACGGACGAGTACCACGCCGGATTGGCGGGTTTTGAGGACCGTCGGGCCCGCACCGACGACGCCATAGCCCAGTGGATTCAGAACAACCCGGGGCTGGACCAGTACACGCCGGAGGCCACCTACACCATTCCCGTGGTGTTCCACGTGATGTACTACGACCAAACGGACAACATTTCCGAGGCGCAAATCAACGATGCCCTGATTCGTTTGAACAAGGATTTCCGACGCCTGAACAGCGACGCCGGCCAGTTGCGCTCCATCTTTACCGCCCGCGCTGCGGACTTGAACATTGAGTTTGTTCGGGCGAAGGTGGACCCCACGGGCAAGTGCAGCAACGGAATCACGCGCACGCAAACGCCCCTGACCCTGGCGGCCAACAACAACGTGAAGAGCGTGGTGGGCTGGGACAACAAAAAGTACCTCAACATTTGGGTGGTGCGGGACATCGACCTCGCCGGCACGCAACCGGGCGTTATCGTGCTGGGCTACGCAGCGTTTCCCTACAACGGTCTTCCCGGAACCCAAGACGGCATCGTCATTCGGCACGACCAAGTGGGCGGAACGGGCACCGCCGTGAGCAACGGGCGCACGCTCACCCACGAAGCCGGGCACTACTTTAATTTATACCACACCTTTCAAGGCGGCTGCGGCCAGGGGGACCAGTGCGCAGACACCCCGCCCGTGACCAGCGCCTCCGACGGCTGCAACAAGACCCAAAACACCTGCACCAACGACGTTCCAGACCTTCCGGACATGCTGGAGAACTACATGGACTACTCGGACGACAACTGCATGAACACGTTCACGTTGGACCAGCGTTCGCGCGCCTGGGCGGTGCTGAACTCCTTCAACCTGCGCGGCTCCCTCACGTCTCCGTCCAACTTGGTGGCCACCGGCGCCACCGTTCCTCTGCCCACCTGCATTCCGGTCTCCAACTGGACCTCCAACACGCGCACCGTGTGCGCGGGCGATTCCGTGCAGTTCACGCAACTGGCCATCGGCTACAAGCCCCTCTTCTACCACTGGACCATCATGGACGCCTACCAGAACAACCAGTTCCACCTCTTGACCCCCAGTCCCAAAATCAAATTCACGCAACCGGGCCGCTACAAAGTGGAGTTGAACGTCAGCAACCCCGACGGTTCCTCCACCGTGACCCGCGATGCCTACCTCACGGTGCACCCCGCCACCCCACCTGCGGTGGCCTCCCCCAGCTGGACGCTGGAAAACTCCTTGCCCAACATGCAGTGGACCGTAGACGAAAGCGGCGACAACATCGGTTGGGAAAGCACCTCAGCAGCGGCGCACACGGGCTCCAAATCCGTCCGCATCCGGCACTTTGACGTAAAATCCCCAGGAGGAGGCGATTTCCTGACCTCGGCACCCGTGGCCACGGGCGGCACCGGCACGCTCACCCTGAAGTTCTGGGTGGCCTTCGCCAAAAAACAGGCCAACAACACGGACCAATTGCGCATTTTCACCAGCCGCGACTGCGGCAAAACCTGGACCTTGGAACGTCTGGTCACGACCTTCCAACTGAACTCCACCGCCAACCTATTCCCCACCGTGGGCTACGTTCCGCAGGCGTCGGACTGGAAGGAATTGACGGTGGTCTTGTCTGCTGGCGCCGCCACAGCCCCCGAAATCATGGTGCGCTTTGAAAGCATCAACGGCGGCGGCAACAACCTCTACCTGGACGACATTCGTTTGTCCTACAAAGTGGGCTTGGACGAAGCCGACGAGGCCCAGGCGCTGCGCGCCTTCCCCAACCCCGGCTCAGACCGAGTGCGCCTGAGCGCGTCCCCCGCATTGGGCGGCGCCCACGATTGGACGGCCACGGATTGGACCGGACGCACGGTGTGGACCGCGCCAGCCGGCCGCGAAGAATTTATGGACGTGGCCACCTTCGGTTGGCCGGCCGGCCTCTACATCTTCCGACGGGGGGATGCTGCGGTTCGGTGGGTGAAGGAGTGATGCATCGGAAAGCCTAAGCATCCAGGCGACGATCAAAATAACCCTCCAAAGCAAGCATCGTTTGCTTTGGAGGGTTTTCTCTTTACGCATATTTGCGCCAAATGTTTACATTCGTTTGTCAGCTTAAAGATTGACTTAATGTTGTGTAATGTCAATTTTTATCCTTACTTTTGATTTGAATAGTGAACGTCATGGATCAAAAAACCAAATCCCTTCGAATCCGACAGTTGGATCGTCAATTGGAAAATTTCCTTCCTGTGCACACCCTTTCCGTGCCTCAGGAGGGATGGATTCGTACCGTCCGTAAAACTATAGGAATGTCCTTGCTGCAGCTGGGCAGAAAGTTGAATATTTCAAAGCAAAGTGTGTCGGAACTGGAACGCCGCGAGGCGGAAGGAACCATCCAACTTCAGAAATTGAGGGAGGTTGCTCAGGCCATGAACCTGCACTTGGTTTATGCGCTGGTTCCAAACAATGGTTCTCTGGAATCCTTGGTGCGGGAGCGCGCGCGTGCATGGGCCATTAACGTAGTCCAACGGACGCACCAAACCATGGTCTTGGAGGAGCAATCCACCGGCTACGAACGTCAGCAAGCGGATGTAGAGGCTTTGGTGGAGGAGTTGATGAAAGCAATGCCCAAACAATTATGGGACTGAGTTACCTCCCTGAGCAAGGTCAAACACCACTCGATCCCGAATATTTGAGTGGCTTGCGATTGGTTGGAGTTACTACGAAGCTCCAATTGGATGAATTGGAACAGCTAAATATACAGTCTGCAATGACCTGGTTGATTAGCAATCCCCCAAAACACGATTCGTTACTCGCAGAGAAGTTCATCAAATCACTTCATAAACGAATGTTTGGTGATGTGTGGAATTGGGCAGGTAACTTTCGACGAGTTGATACAAATATTGGAGTTGAATGGTGGAAAATTCCATCTGAACTAAAAGTTTTAATGGACGACGCACAATTCTGGCTTGAACACAACACCTATCCTAGAGAAGAATGGGCCATTCGAATCAAACACCGTCTAGTCTCCATCCATTGCTTCCCAAATGGAAATGGACGACACAGTCGATTATTTGCCGACTTGTTGATTAACAATTTCGGCAACTTGCCTTATTTCACTTGGGGTGCACACGCCAAATTGGACGAGTACGCAACCCGAACCAATTACATAACGTCTTTGCGTGAAGCAGACCTCGGTAACTACCGTCCACTAGTACAGTTCGCGCTGAACTGATTTATATGAACAACTGACTACCTCCCCCCCGCCACCGGTCCGTCCGCACCGGGTGCCGCTACAGGTGCACTTGACTTCGGCAAAAGCTCCAGCAAGTAGGTGTCCGGATTGGGCAGGGTGAGCACCAAGCGGAACCGTTCGGGGCGCTGCTGAACCGTCGGGACCAAATAGCGGCCTACGCTGGCGTACCCCATTTGATCGATGACCACGTGGGTGACGCCGGAGCGTTCCATGCCGGCCAGAACCGTGTCCGGATCCGTGCTGGAGTCAAATTTGGTGCACGTACGGTTGGCGTAGAGGTAAAAAAGTGCGGGTTTGTAGGTGCAGATAACCGCGTCGGCAGGGGTGTTCTCCTGAACGTACTTGCCCAGGTTGAAGTAGTTGTTGAAGTTGCTGATGTGCGGCTCTTTGGAGGACTTAACCTGCGCCAAAATGCAGGGGTGGTTGCTGATGGGATCCTGCGCCGTAGTAGCTTTTCCGAAGGCGGGCAACAGGAACAGGGCCAGTACGGCCGGATGCGCCAGCAGCCCAATGGAGGATTTTTGTGCGGCGCGCTGCAGGAGGTCCCACGCCCCCACGAGGGCGGCGAAGCCCACCAGGGGAAGCAGCGGTTGCAAAAAGCGGACCCCAAACCAGACGTCGGGCCACAGCAGGAAAATCACCGCACTGGAGGCGAGGTAGCCGGCGTAGAGGGTGCGGAGTTTGGGCATGCGGACGGCGCCCCACACGGTGAGGCCAAGCAACAACAGGCCCAACAGGGGGTAGGAAACGAGCTGCTCCTCTTGGTAGGATACTTCATACGCTGGAAAAAACCCGTTGGGAAGCTCTTGGGTGAGGTATCGGGAGGCGTTGGCCACAATGCGGTCCACCCAACCACTCGCGTCCAACAAACCTTCTTCCGGACGGTAGGGATTGACGCGCACGAGCTGCTGCAGGTAGCCGTTGCCGCCCAACGCTTTGCCGCGCAGGTACCACGGCAGGCAAAGGGCCAAAAAGCCGGCGCCGTATGCCACGGCGGGCACCCACCGCTTTTGGAACAAGAGGTACAGGCCCACGGCCCCCACCAGCGCTATGCCGGCCGTTCGGATGTGGTAACTCACGGCGCTGAGCAGCACCAAGGACCAAAACACAGGCGACTTCCAAAAGGGCTTCTCTTCCCGCTCCCAGCGCACCAAGGCGTGGAGCACGAGCACGGAGAAGAACAGGAACGGTACCTCGCTCATCATGATGGTGGCGCTGCGCAGCAGGTGGCCGTTGAGGAGGGCAAAGGCCGCCGCAAGGAAGGCCACGGTGGTGTTGCCGACGGTTCGTTCAAACAGCTTGTACAGCAGCAGAACGGTAGCCAAGAAGAGCGCACCGTTCATGAGTTTTAGGAACACGAAGGCGTCGCTTACAAACATAAACAGGGCCATTAAGGCGGGGTAGCCCGGCGGGAAATGGTTGGCCGGGGTCTGCTCCGGAAGGTGGATGTCTGTGTAGCCGGCGCCGGTGTTCAGTGCCTTTCCCAGGATGTAGTAACCGGCGTTGTCCCCGCCCAAGTCGATTTTGGAATCAAATACGGCCGTGTACACAAGCAGAAACAGGCCGGTGAGGAGGAAGATGGGAAGGTTTTTCTTCATGATCAATGGGGTGCGGGAGCCAAACTCCCGGGGGTTGTGTTTGGTGCGAATTTAAGGTTTTGCACGGGACCTGAGCGCGTCAGAGACCACAGATTTTCCTATTTGCCCACCATTTAAGTAGGAATTTGTATCTTTGCACCCGATGATGGCAGACTACGCGTTGTTGCTGGTATACGGGGCCTTGGTCCTGGGGGTGTTCGTGCGCGGGGTGCGTCCGGGCGTGCTCTTTGCCGGCGCTGCCGTGGCTGCCTGGGCTTTTGGCGCCTTGGACCTTGACGACTGGGCCGCAACCCTGGGCAACAGAAGTTTGCTGACCATCTTTGCCCTGACCATTTTGGCGGGCACCGTGCAGCAACGGCTAGGCCTGACGGCGGCGCTTCTGCGTCTTTTGCCCAACGGAAACCGCCCCAACCGCTTCTTGGCCGCCCTGGTGGGCGCCACCTCCGGTTTGAGCGGATTCATCAACAACACCCCCTTGGTGGCACTGCTCATCCCCTTTGTGCGCAAATGGGCCGAAGTCCACAAAAAACCCATTCAACCGCTCCTGATGCCCATGGCCTTTGCGGCTACCGCCGGCGGCATGTTGACCGTATTCGGAACCTCAACCAATTTGGTTTTGAACGGTTTGTTGGAAGAATCCCCCGGTCTGCTGGGCGCGTCGATGCCGGACACCCTCCAGACGGCCCAGTACTGGGGCCCCGGATTGACGGTGGTTGTTCTGACCGGCCTTGCACTGATCTTTTTTGCTCCCAGACTGCTCCGCGGACGAACGGACAGTTCCACCGCTGAAAACCCAGCGGCACGCTCCTACACCGTGGAAACCTTGCTGCTGGACAACGCCCAGGCCGTGGGCAAAACCGTTGCGCAAGCCGGTTTTCGAAACCTGCACGGCCTCTTTCTGGTGGAAATCATGCGGAGCGGGCAAACCATTGCGCCCGTAGGGCCGGACGAGGTGCTGGTGGCGGGAGACCGACTCTTCTTCGCCGGGGATTTGGACCAAATTCGCCAATTGACCGCCGAGCGTCCGGGCTTGGCCCTGCCTCAGGCAGACTTAACGGACCGCGCCGCCCACGCGCCGGTGGTGGAAGTTTTGGTGCCCAACGCCTCTTCCCTGGTGGGCCAATCCGTCAAGCAAAGCAATTTCCGGGAACGCTTTGGCGCGGCCATTGTAGCGATCCACCGCCGCGGTCAGCGCTTGGGCGGACGCATTGGGGATCAACTGCTCCAAGCGGGGGACTTGCTGGTTTTGGTGGGTTCCGAACGACTGGACGAACGGTTGGAAAACCAAACGGACCTCTACCCCATTGGCGAACGGGCCGCGGAAAGCGCCCCGGGCGATCCGATGAAAATCCGCCTCTTTTTGGCCAGCTTGGGCCTGTTAATTGTGGCCGCTAACCTCGGCTGGACGGATCTTCTGGGCGTAGCCGTGGGCCTTCTTTTTGTGGGCTCCCTCCTGGGGTTTGTAACCCTTTCCGCGGCGCGCAAACATTTGGATTTGGAGCTTTTGTTGGTTTTGAGCAGTTCCTTGGCCTTGGGTCAGGCGCTGGTGGCCTCTCCGTGGCCTGCTCGGGCCGTGGAGGCGCTGCACGAGCCCTTGCACGCACTCGGGCCTTTTGGGCTCTTGGCGGTCCTCTTTTTGGTAGCCACCGCCCTAACCAACGCCGTCACCAACAACGCGGCCGTCGCTTTGATGTTTCCCTTGGCCGCGGCCGTCGTAGTGGCCGGTTTGATTCCGCCGGTACCGGCCTTCTTGGCCATTGCCTTTGGCGCGAGCAATGCCTTTCTCACCCCTATTGGCTACCAAACCAACCTCATGGTGATGGGCCCCGGCGGCTACACCGGACGGGACTACCTCCGCATGGGTTGGGTCACCACGGCGGTCTACAGCGCCGCATTTTTGGGATTTGCGTACTTCTTTCTGCTCTAAATCCATTTCACAATATAGGTTCATGAACCCCGCTTCCAACCTCACCTTCCACGCTCCCACCGTCTCCCCGGCAGACCGCGAACGCCTGCTGGGTCAAACCGGCCGTGTTTTGTGGTTTACCGGACTCAGCGGCAGCGGCAAAAGCACCCTGGCCAACGCCACGGAGGCCGCGTTGCACGCGGCCGGCCGCGCCACCTTCCTGCTGGATGGAGACAACGTGCGCCTGGGCTTGAACCGCGATTTGGGATTTTCCGCCCAAGACCGCACCGAAAACATCCGTCGGATTGCCGAAGTGGCCAAACTGATGGCGGACGCGGGCTTGGTGGTCCTCACCGCCTTTGTTTCTCCGTACGCGGCGGACCGCGCCGCTGCGCGCGCGGTGGTGGGCGAAGACCGCCTGGTGGAAATCTTTGTAGACACCCCGCTGGAAGAGTGCGAGCGTCGGGACCCCAAAGGCCTGTACGCAAAGGCACGCGCCGGTCAAATTTCCGATTTTACGGGCATCAGCGCGCCTTTTGAAGCCCCTGCAGCCCCCAACATCCACCTCCTGACCGCACAGCGCAGCGTTGCAGAATGCGTCGACCAAATCTTGGGCTCCTTGCCCCTCTGAACTATGCCCTTGACCTACGCCCACCTGGACGAACTGGAAGCCGAAGCGATTTACGTCATTCGCGAGGCCTTTGCCCAATTTGAACACCCCGGAATTCTGTTTTCCGGCGGAAAAGACTCCATTGTGGTGACGCATTTGGCCGCCAAGGCCTTTGCGCCCGCCAAACTGCCCTTTCCCCTGGTGCACATAGACACCGGCCACAACTTCCCGGAAACCCTGGCGTACCGCGACGACCTGGTGGAGCGCTTGGGCGCTCGGCTGGTGGTGGGCAGCGTGCAGGAGTCCATCAACCGCGGCTCCGCGCAGGAAGAAACCGGAAACCAGGCCAACCGCAACCGCATTCAAACGGTTACGTTGCTGGAGACCATTGAACGCGAACGCTTTGATTGCTTGATGGGTGGCGCCCGTCGGGACGAAGAAAAGGCCCGCGCAAAGGAGCGTTTTTTCAGCCACCGCGATGATTTTGGCCAATGGGACCCCAAGAACCAGCGCCCGGAATTGTGGAACCTCTTCAACGGAAAAAAGCGCCCAGGCGAGCACTTCCGCGTGTTCCCCATCTCCAACTGGACGGAATTGGACGTGTGGCACTACATCCGGCGCGAGGAGATTGAACTGCCGGAACTCTATTTTGCCCGACCCCGCAACGTCATCTGGCGCAACAACGCCTGGCTTCCGGTATCGGAATTCATCACCCTTCGTCCCACGGACCAACCGGAAACCCGCTCCATCCGCTTCCGCACCCTGGGAGACATCACCATCACCGGCGGCATTGCCTCTGAGGCCAGCACCCTGGACGACGTCATCCGCGAGATTGAGTCGTCGCGCCAAACGGAGCGCGGCAACCGCGAGGACGACAAACGCAGCGAAAACAGCATGGAAGAACGCAAACGCGAAGGCTACTTTTAATCGATGACCACCCCAACCCCCTCCCTAGTGACCTCCCCAACGCCTTCTTCCGCGTCCGGCGCACCGGCAGACCTTCTGCGCTTCACCACCGCCGGCTCCGTAGACGACGGCAAGTCCACCCTCATTGGGCGCCTCCTCTACGACGCCAAAAGCGTTTTGATGGACCAGTGGGAAGCCATGGAGCGCACCAGCCAACGCAAGGGCCTGAGCCACGTGGACCTCAGCCTGCTGACCGACGGCCTCAAGGACGAACGCGAGCAGGGCATCACCATTGACGTAGCCTACCGCTACTTTTCCACCCCCAAGCGCACCTTCATCATTGCGGACACCCCCGGCCACGTGCAGTACACGCGCAACATGGTCACCGGGGCCTCCACGGCAGACGTTGCCCTGGTTTTGGTGGACGCCCGCAACGGCGTGGTGGAACAGACCCGACGGCACCTCTTCCTGGCCGGCCTTCTGGGCTTGCCCACCGCGGTCCTGTGCATCAACAAGATGGACTTGGTGGATTGGTCCGAATCCGTTTACACCGCCATTTGTGCGGACGCCGAGCGTGTTGCGCGCGAGGCGGGCGTTCGGTCCGTGCACTTCCTGCCCCTGTCTGCCCTTTTGGGCGACAACGTGGTGGACGCCAGCACCCACATGCCGTGGTACACCGGCGCTCCCCTCTTGAGCACCTTGGAATCCTTGGAGGTCCCCCGTCCGGAAAACGACGGACCCTTCCGCATGGCCGTTCAAACCGTCCTGCGCCCCCACACCACCGAGCACCACGACTTCCGAGGCTACGCCGGCCGCATCGCCTCCGGCTCCGTCTCCGTAGGCGATCCCATCACCGCCTACCCCGGCGGCCTCACCTCCCGCGTATCGGCCCTCTGGTTGGGCAACCAACCGCTGACCCGCGCCCAGCGCGGACAGTCCGTCTCCATCGAACTGGAAGACGATTTGGACGTGGCGCGCGGCTCCCTGCTGGCCCACTCCAACGCCCCCCAACCCGTTGCGGAACAAAACCTGGAAGCCACCTTGTGCTGGCTGGACCGTTCCCCCCAAGTGCCCGGCACCAAGTACGCCGTGCGCTGCGCCACCGCCGAAGTCCGCGGCCTGATTGACTCCGTCGACGGTATTTTGGACCTCCAAACCCTGGCCTACGCGCCCAGCGCCACCCCCCTGCGCCCCAACGACCTCGGCCGCATTCGGCTGCGCCTGGCCAAGCCCCTGGCCTTTGATTCCTACGCAAACAACCGCGTGACGGGGGCCTTCATCCTGGTGGACGAAGCCTCCGGAGCCACCGTTGCCGCGGGCATGATTGCATCTGCCTAATTCCATTCATTCCCTGAGGTACCCATGGTCGCCAACACCACCCAACCCACCGACGTCCCCGTTTCCAGCTACTTGGACACCGTCGAACCCGCCCAGCGCCAAGCCGACGCCCGCGCCTTACACGCGCTGATGGAGTCCATTTCCGGCGAACCCGGCCGCATGTGGGGCGCCTCCATGGTGGGCTTCGGCACCTACGATTACGCGTACGCCAGCGGCCGCACCGGATCCTGGATGCGCTTGGGCTACGCGGCCCGCAAATCCGCCCTCACCGTCTACCTCTGCAACGGAGGCATGGAGCGCTTTTCCACCTATTTAGCCCGACTGGGCAAGCACACCACGGGCATGGGCTGCCTCTACCTCAAAAAGCTCGCGGACGCAGACCCGACGGTGTTGGAAGAATTGCTTCGCGCCGCTTGGGAAATGCCTTCCCTCACCCTCTACGAAAACGCGCAGGCAGAAGGCAAGGTCAAGCCCAAAGCCACGCCTAAAGCCACGCCCAAAAAGGCATAAAAAAACCGCCCATTGCTGGGCGGTTGATCCCCGAGTGGGGGTTGGTCTGGTGTTCTCGGGGATTTACGGGTGCGGTTTGCCGGAAGGGCTCGCCTTAAAATCCGCCTTCCAACGGCAGCAAGTCCGAACCAAAGGTTCGCATGGGACGCGGGGTCTTTTTGCGCACAATGTTGAAGCCCACCGACGCACCGATGCGCCACGAATCACCGCGGCCCGGTGTCACAAAAAAGAGGTTGATCGGGAAGTTCATGCGGCCAGACTTGATCGTTTTACCGCCGCCAATGATCAAACCGGTGGCCAAAGCAAAGTCGCCACGCGAATCCAATCGGGTGATTTCTTCCTTACCGTTGGCGTTGTACCCGGCATTGACGCCGCGGAGCATCCAGCTCTCGTAGTGACCCGGTAAGGCGCTGTTGGGCTGGTTGTAGTAACCGGTTCCCGTCACCGTGGAAGTGATGTTGGGTCCAATGGCGAACTCCCAGCCGGTGCGTGAGTTGCGCATGCCCAACAAAACTGAGGCACTGGGGATGATGCGTCCGTACTCCAAACCGGCCACCAAGGGAATGAACTCCACCAACGCCTGGAAATTGCCGGAGTTGACAAATACTTGCTCAAACTGGTAACCAAAGGAAGAAAGGAGCGGCACGGCGTAGTCAAAACCGCCGTACTTGCGGTCCAAGGTCAAGATGCTGGCGCTGGGGCCGGCGATTGCGGTCAGGCCAATGCGCGGGCCGTTGTTGTTAATGACGGAGGCATTGGGGTTGTTCAAGGCGCTTTCGTAGTCCTCAGAGACCGTCAACTTGCGCACCAACTGCTCGTCCGACGGAAGCTTGAAGAGGTCGTTGAGGGACACCTCCATCATGGCCAGGTTTTGCTCCGGAATATTCAGGTAGATGCGGCTGGTGGAATTCACAAAGGTGCCTGTCTTCACTTCAAACAAGCGAACGGTCAACGCCACTTTGTCCGCCAGCAAATCGTAGGAACCGGTGATGATGAAGTCGCACTGCAAGCGCTCGCCAATGTCCTTGAGGCAAATTTTGGAGAAACAGCCCTTGAGTTGCACGTTGTCGCGCTTGGCGATGTACTCAATGTCGTACTTGTCGATTACTTCGTACGCGTTGATGCGCATCATTTCGATGGTCGCCTTTTGGAGGACCTGCTGAACGTCTACGGGATAGGAACGGGTGTCAAAATCCAAAATGGCCACCGATTCTTTGGGGGCTTGCGCCCGTGCGGTGAAGCTCACGAGGACCGCGGCGGCAAGGAAAAATATTTTTTTCATAGGATACTTTTAGCGCCCGAAGGCAAGTTCTAATGCAAAGATGTCGTTTTACTTTAAGGTTTCATTACGGCACGGTGCGGTTTGAAAAACTACTTTTACGGAAAATCGCAACTCGTCGTTTCAATAGATTTCTCATTTTGCAGTCATGCAACCGGACCTCCAACGCCAATTCTTTGAGCGCATCAAGATGCGCATTGCTCCACACCTGAACATGGTCGACGAAATCGGCGATCTTTTGGGCATCGGATCCGACTCCGTGTACCGACGCATGCGCGGGGACACGGCCCTCACCTTGGAAGAAGCCATTCAATTGGCCAACAAATTCCACATTTCGCTGGACACCCTGCGGGACATGGACGCCCAGCGGGTGGACTTTGACGCCGGCCCGGTGATTGCCTCCGCGGACGATTACCAGAAGTACACCACGCGCATTTTGCACCAAATGCTGGCCTTTCAGCAGAGTCGGGAGGAAATGCACATGACCTACGCGGCCCTGGACTTCCCCCTATTTTACATATTTCTGTTTCCCAACGTGGCCCGACTGAAGTCCTACTATTGGGGACGCTCCATCTTGGGACTGCCGGAATTCAAGGCCATTACGTACCAACAGTTCCTGATTCCGGAAGAACGACGTGCGTTGGCCGAAGAAATAGTCAAGGCGTACATCGGCTTAAACTCGGCGGAATTGTGGAGCAGCACCTGCTACTTGAGCACGCTGAAACAAGTTCAACTGTATTGGGAAACCGGTGTTTTCACGCATGCCGACGAGGCCTTGTCCGTCCTGAACGAACTGGACCGATTGCTGGACTATTTGGTGGCTCAGTCCGAATGCGGCAGGAAAATCAACCCCGCCACGGGTCAACCGGTGGGCGGGTCTTTTGCGTGGTACATCACGGATTTGCAGGTGGGGCAAAACGTAGCCTACATGCAAAAACCGTCGGGCGATCAAACGTTTCTGAGCTACAATTCCTTCAACTTTTTGGAAACTACCCACCCCTATTTCACGCAGCAAACCAAAAAATGGATGGACGAGCTGCTGACGAAGTCCACGCTGGCCACCGGCTCCGGCCAAGCCCAGCGGGACAAATACGTGGGCAAGCTGCGCAAGCAGGTGGACGCCATCCGTCGGTTGGTGGTGGAAGCGGAGGATACGATTTTGTAGCCGGGGGCCCATTCGCGAAGGCTTTTCAGTTGGTTAGTGGGACTACCCAACTGAATAATGACGCGACTGATTTACTGATAAACGCAAAAAGGCGCCTCGCGGCGCCTTTTTTTGTGAGCAATACTGGGCTCGAACCAGTGACCTCCGCCCTGTCAAGGCGGCGCTCTGAACCAACTGAGCTAATTGCCCGAAGGCCTTGGGCGTCCGGGGACGCCCAAGGGATTAGATTGCAAAAGTAAGGCGCAAACGGTATTGTCTGCCGGGTTCGTGCAGGCCCAGGGCCCGAACGTAGGACAGATGGTGTGCGTAGAGGGCATTGGTGGCGTTCAACACGCGGAATTCCAAGGACATCCGATTGTTGGCAAAGTTCCAACCCGCGCCGGCGTTCACCAGCAAAAAGCCTGGGGTTTGCGTAGCGTCCCAGACCTGCTTTTCGTCCGCACTCAAGCGGTTTTGGGCGGAATGCGCCTGGGCTTCCACGTTCCAGTAAGCTCCGTATGCGGCCCGGTGGCGGTGGTGCGTGCCGGAGTAGGTACCGGTGAGGCGGTAGGGCGGCATACCGGGCAACGGGTTGCTGGTGGGGGACCAAGCGCTGCCGCGGGAACCCTGGAGGGCGCTCGCGTTGACTTGGAAGCGGTGGTCCAAGGTTCGGGATTGGCTTCGGGCTTGGGTCAGATTGAAAAACAATTGGAGATCTGCGCCTAAAAGGAGGGCGTCGTCCTGGCCGTAGTAGAATTTCAACATCCCGGAGGTGTCCGACGGCGTGGTGAGGATGTAGCCGCGGAAGGACTTGGCGTAGGCGTAGGCTTGGAAGCCCCGGTTGAATTTTGGGGTGTAGAAAAACGTTTGGCGAATGCCCGCAGTGGCGTGCAATGCGTTCTCCTCTGTCAGGTTTGGGTTCCCTACCTCGTACCGACCGACCCCTACGTGCAAACCGTCGGCAAAACGCTCTTCGATTTGGGGGGCGCGGGAGGCCTCTTGGAGATCCAAGGATAGGACCAAATTATCCGCAATTTGGTACTCCGCACGAAATTGGGACCCAAACAAGGTAAAGGTTCCTGTTTCCAAGCGGGTTGCGGCGTCCAGCAGCCATCGGTTATTATTTACAATGCGCTGGTTGACCACCACGGCGGTACTCCAAATGGAGGCGTTGGGATAGGTTTGTTCGTGGGCCTCCGGGTTGTTTTGGAGGGCCCGGAATTGGTTGTGCACGATCAACTGCGTTCCGGTGGCAGACCATTCCCACTGCGATTGGTGTTGCAGGGAATGGATGGCGAAGGCCAACTCCGGGTGATCGCGCCCTTCTTCGCCCAATTCCAGGCGGTTGGCGCGCAAGTAGCCCAGTTGGTGCTGTACTACGGGAAGGCCCCACCGCGTGCGCCGTTGTGCGTTACGCGTTAGCCAGCGTTGTTGCCACTGCACGGTGGCGAGGGTGTTCTGGACGTTTTGCTCGTGGTCGTGGTGCTCGTGGCCGGGCAAGGCGCTCTCTTCGGTAGTAGGAATGCCAAAGAAGCGGTCCGTGTGGGTGAGCCCAACAGTGGTCAGCCAGCGTTTGCCCGCAAAACCTTGCAAGTAGCGCAATGAGGCGGTACGCGCGTGGGTGCCGTGCACGGTGTCGCCGCGGGCGTCGCGGTAGTCCCCTTGTTGCGTGAACAGGCCGCCGAGGTAGAAAGGGTTGCGCACCTCTGCGCCCGTGACCTG
>CANHXZ010000011.1 GCA_947464785.1 Flavobacteriales bacterium
ATTGGTTTTCCTGCGTTTGTTCTTTTCCGGACGTCGTAATGTCCAAGGCGTTTTCCAGGTCGTCCACGGAAAGCGTTCCGTTTTTCTTGGCCTCGCCAAACCACTGTCCGGTAGCCATCAAGGGCGTGGTCACCGGCGTGAGTGCCGAGAAAAGAGTACTCAAGGGAGCCACCATGCGCCGGGCGGTCGCCAATGGATGTGCAGATCCTACGCTTTTGGGCAAAATCTCCCCAAACGTTAAAATCAAGGCCGTTACTCCAACAATCTCCAAAAGTCCGACGGTCCACGTGTCCAGGTGCGGCGCGGCAAACGTCTGGAGCAGCCAGGTAGACAAGAGCGCCAAGGCCAAATTGAACGAGTTGTTCAGCACCAAGAGGGTTGCCAACAGCTTTTCCGGGTGATTCAGCAAGACGTGAATTCGTTGATCGTCCGCACGAACGCTTTCGCGCACGTTGTTGCGCATCCGGGGATCCAACGAAAAGAAGGCAACCTCACTGGCGGAGGCAAATGCAGAGCCTATTAAAAGTATGCCGAGTGCAATCAGGCCAAAGAGCAGCGGAAGCGGGGAAGGGTCAGGGTCCAAGGAGGGGGTATTGGTTCACACAAGGGATCAGCCCAAGTCATCGGTAGCGTCGTCGTGCTGTCCGTAGGGACGGTCTTGACGATCCTGCTGCCGCATGGGGTTGTGGCCGAGCATGGTCATGCTGTCCGCTGCAATTTCAACGGAATATCGTGTTTGGCCGGAGTCGTCCGTCCACTGGCGCGAACGAATCTTCCCTTCAATAAATACCTTGTCGCCTTTGTGCAAATGACGTTCGCAAACTTCGCCCAGTCGCGGACTGCGCACCACAATCGTGTGCCATTCCGTAGACTCTTTGCGTTCTCCCTCGCGGTTGGTATACGACTCCGTCGTGGCCAATGGGAAGCGAACCAGCATGCCGCCGTTTTCAAAATTTCGAACCTCGGGGTCCTTGCCCAAATTCCCAATGAGCATGACTTTATTTAGGGTACCGGCCATTGTATTAGAATAGCAAATGAATTGTGATTAGCTAACCAAAGGTACTATTTTTTTTAAGCCAACGACCCACTGGAACGGGCCACGCAAGGTCTTCCCAATTATCCAACGCAACCCATTCAAATCCATCCGGTTGCCCGGTTAAATCACGAGCGCCCAGCCGGTAAAAATGAATCCACAACTTGCGGTGACTCAGCCGGTGTTCTACGGGGCCACCGGCACTCCAGGCTTCTAATTCAGCCTCCTCCATGCCCAAGTCATTCGGTTGCGGCAGGTCCATCAATCCCGGCCAAATGCCGGAAATCGGCCTTTTTCCACACAAAAACTGTCCGTCGCGAACCACGAACAGTCGGTGCCAGTGTTCTTCAAGAACTTTGGTTTTGCCCAACTTTACCGGGAGCATTTCCGCCTTATTCGGTTGAAAAGCCACCGCACAGTCTGCGGCAACGGGGCACTCACCGCACTTGGGTTGCTTGGGCGAGCACACCAAACTCCCCAGTTCCATGAGCGCTTGGGTGTGGTCGCCGCAATCGCCGGCCGGCAGGAGCAACTCCGCCAAACTCCAAAGAGCTTTTTGCCCCTCCGGCTTATCGATGGGGGAGTCCAGTTCAGCCCATCGGCTCAGTACGCGGTAAACGTTTCCATCCACGGCTGCTGCGCGGGTTCCAAAGGCAATGGAGGCAATGGCTCCGGCGGTGTACGGCCCGACTCCCGGCAAAGCGCGCCAATCGGCAACCTCGGTTTTCCATTGTCCGTTCCATTCGTTGGCCACGATTTTCGCCGCAGCGTGTAGGTTTCGAGCGCGAGCGTAGTAGCCCAAACCTTGCCAAACCTGCAGCAAGTCGTCCAGTTGCGCAGCGGCTAAATCTTCCACGGTGGGAAATCGTTCCACAAACCGCAGGAAATAGGGAGTACCTTGCTCCACCCGAGTTTGTTGGAGCAATACCTCGCTCAACCAAATGGCATAGGGATTGCGGTGTTCCCGCCAAGGGAGCTCACGTTTGTGCGCTTGGTACCAGCGAACCAACCGATGCGAGAAGTCTGTCATGCAAAAAGGCTTGTTAAATCAGGGTTTACTTCGTATCTTTGCGCCCTCAAAATTAGCCACCTACAACTCTTTTAACTCTTTTAAATCGAACCAAAATGACCAAAGCCGACATTGTCAACCGCGTTGCTGAGAAGACTGGTATGGAAAAAGCCGACGTTCAGGCAGTTGTAGAAGGAATGATGCGCGAAGTTAAAGCGAGCATGGAAGCCGGTGACAACGTTTATTTGCGCGGCTTCGGAAGCTTTATTTTGAAGAAGCGCGCCAAGAAAACCGGCCGCAACATCTCCAAGAACACCACTTTGGTGATTCCCGCCCATTACATTCCCGCATTCAAGCCTGCAAAAACGTTTGCAGACTCCGTGAAAACCAACGTAGCTGTTCAGGAGTAATCCAGAACAAACCCATTGCCGATGACTCCTTCGCGTTCCAAACTCTTGCTGAGTATTGCTGCGGCCCTTGTGGTCTCGGCATCTTTGGTGTGGTTGGTCCCGAGATCGCCATCGGCAGCGCCGCAGGCAGAAGAAGCCGCGCTTTCTCCCTTGGACGCCAAGGTGCAAAAAGCGGTCGAATTGATTCAAGGAGGTTCGGAAAACCCCATGGAGGCCATTATGTTGCTGCGCGAAGTCGTCCAGGAAGATTCCAACCACCGAGACGCCCACTTCTGGTTGGGTGAATTTTCGGTGCAGTCGGGTCAAATGGACAAAGCGGTGGAACGCTTTCGCCGTGTTGTATCCCTGGATCCTGCTTTTGCACCCGGGGTAGAGAAATTGGCCACAGTGTACTTGCAGCTGGGGCAGGCCGACAGTGCTGATGCCGTGGTGCATCGGTTCTTGGACCGTTACCCGCAAGCGGAGGGAGCAGACCGTGTGAAAGCGTTGCACACAGAACACGCCCCCCAATAACCTTTAAACGACTTAGCTATGCCAAGCGGAAAGAAAAGAAAGCGCCATAAGATGGCCACTCACAAGCGTAAAAAGCGTCTTCGCAAGAACCGCCACAAAAAGCGCTAATCGCCGATGCGTACCGAACTCGTCATTCAAACCAGCGGATCGGACGCAGAATTGGCTCTTCTTCAGGATGGTCGTCTTGTGGAGCTCGTCGCCGAAAAAGGCGACGATCGCTTCTCAGTGGGCGACATCTATTTGGGCCGCGTAAAGAAAGTAGCTCCCGGACTCAATGCAGCGTTCGTGGATGTAGGGCACGCAAAAGATGCCTTCCTCCACTACCACGATTTGGGTCCCCAATTGGCTTCTTGGCAGCAATTCACCAAGAAGGTGTTGTTGGGCAAGCAGCCGGCCACGATTTCCGATTTCCAGCTTCAGGCTGAAATTGAGAAAGAGGGCGCTATGGACGAAGCGGTTAAAGTAGGACAAGACATCCTGGTACAGATCATCAAAGAACCGATTTCCACCAAGGGACCCCGAATTACTTCGGAAATCTCCCTGGCGGGTCGGTTTATGGTGTTGGTACCCTTTTCGGACCGTGTATCGGTTTCGCAAAAGATTCGGGAACGAAAAGAAAAAGAGCGACTGCGTCGGCTCGCGGACAGCATTCGGCCCAAGGGATTTGGGTTGATTGTACGTACTGTAGCGGAAAACAAAACCGAAGTCGAACTGACTGCGGATTTGGAAGGCCTGATGGCCAAATGGAAATCATTGCACCGGCAACTGCGCCAGGCCAAGTCTGGTCAGCGCGTTGTTCAGGAAATGGACCGGGCGTCGGCATTTTTGCGCGACGTCTTCAACGAATCGTTCACCAAGATCCACGTGGACAACGAGGATTGGGCGAACGAAGTGAAGCAGTACCTGCAGGAAATTGCCCCGGACAAAGCGGACATGGTGAAGTTGTACTCCGGTACAGCACCCATTTTCCAGCATTTCAACGTGGACCGTCAGGTAAAAACCTCGTTTGGCCGCACGGTAACCTTGCAAAAGGGTGCCTACCTCATCATTGAGCACACGGAAGCGTTGCACGTCATTGACGTGAACAGCGGCAACCGGGGTGCGGTGGGAGAAAGCCAGGAGGAAGGTGCCTTGGCGGTCAATTTGATGGCTGCGGAAGAGGTGGCTCGTCAGTTGCGCTTGCGGGACATGGGCGGCATCATTGTGGTGGACTTCATTGATTTGCACTCCAACGAGCACCGTCGGGCCCTGTACGAAAAGGTGCGGGAAGTGATGTCCCAAGACCGGGCCAAGCACAAAATTTTGCCTCCGTCCAAATTTGGCCTGGTGGAAATTACCCGCCAGCGGGTGCGTCCGGAAAAAGCAATCGAAACCCAAGAAGAAAACCCAGACATGTTGGTGGATGCCCCCATTGTCTTGGTGGAAAAATTGGAGCAAGAGTTTGCTTCGTTGGCGCAGCGCAAAAAGAAGGACGGAAAGAAATGGGCCTTGCACGTGCACCCGTTCCTGCATGCCTACTTGACCAAAGGGCTGTTTTGGAGCAGCATACTGCACCAATGGCAGCGCAAGTACAAAGGCAAAATGGATGTAGTTCCGCGGGACTCGTTCAAGATGCTGCAGTACAAGTTTCAGTAAGGTGGATCACCTCGTGGGGATGGATGAAAATTCGTTCCACCCGGTGTGTAACTTAAGTGTTTGAAAGGCGGCCCACGGGCCGCCTTTTTTGTTTCTTTGCGGTATGGCGTGGCAAGCAAAGAAAGTATTCACCTTGGAGGACGGTAGGACAGCCTTGGAGCGCTACTGCGCGTACCAGGAGCGCTGCCAGAGCGAGGTCAAAACCAAGATTGCTTCTTTGGGTTTTCGAGGGGACGCTGCGGATCAACTTCTATTGGATGCTTTTGCAGCGGATTGGGTGAACGAAGAGCGCTTTGCGCGGGCCTATGCGCGCGGAAAGTTTCGGTCGTTGGGCTGGGGCCGAATCAAGATTACCCACGGGCTGCGCGCCAAAGGAGTGTCCGGAGCGTGTGTGGCGCTGGGATTGAGTGAATTGGACCCGGAGGAATACGAGGCGGCCGCGCGCTTGCGCGGGGCTAAGGAATGGGAGGCCGCGAGCGGAGTTCCCCTGCACCAACGCCGCTTCAAGGTGGAACAGGCTTTGTACCAGCGCGGATTTGAGTCCGAATGGGCGCGGGAGACTGCTCCCGGCAGAGAAGAATAAAGCAGCAGCAGCCCTTTTGGGCGTTTAGGCCCGGTGGGCTGGGAAGGAACCCAATCCGGCACACAGTGCTTCCACCGCGCGGTCTTCAACGTCGTAGTGCGTGACGGCGCGAAGCCAACGAGCGTCCATGGCGGAAATTCCGATTCCTTGTGCGGCCAAATGGCTTTGGAGTTGGCGGGCGTCGCAACCGTCCGCCAGGCGAAAGATGACGATGTTGGTGGCCACCGGCTTGCATTCCGTCACCCACGGCAGCTGCTTCAGGAACGATTCGATTTGGGACGCCCTTTGGTGGTCATCAGCGAGGCGTTCTACGTGGTGGTCTAAGGCGTACAGGGCTGCTGCGGCCAGGTAGCCGGCCTGGCGCATGCCGCCGCCAAAGCGTTTTCTGATGCGCCGCGCGTGGTGAATAAAATCGCGGTTGCCCACCAAGACGGAACCCACGGGTGCGCCCAGTCCCTTGCTGAAACACAGGGAAATGCTGTCGAACAATCGGCCGTAGTCTTCGGGGGATTCGCGGTCGTGCACCAAGGCATTCCACAAACGGGCGCCGTCCAAGTGGAAGGCCAGTTGGTGTTCGCGGGCTACGGCTTCCGCGGCCCGGAGTGCGTCCAAGCCCAAGCAGGTGCCGCCGCCCTTGTTGCTGGTGTTTTCCAGGACCACCAAACGGGTGGGGGCGGCGTGAACGTTGTCTTGCGGTTGCAGAGCCCCGCGGATGTCTTCTGGGGTAACGCGTCCGTAGGCGTCGCCGGCAACCCGTATTTGAACGCCGGAATTGAAGGCCACCCCGCCGCCTTCGTAGTTGTACACGTGGGCCAGCGGAGAGCAGATGAGTTCGTCCCCCGGACGGGTGTGCACGTTGATGGCTATTTGATTGGTCATCGTGCCCGACGGACAAAAAAGACCTGCTTCCATTCCAAATCGCTCGGCGGTAGTGGCCTCCAAAAGTTGAACGGTGGGATCGTCGCCCAGGACGTCGTCCCCAACGGGCGCAGCGTTCATGGCGGCGAGCATCTGGGGCGTGGGACGGGTCACGGTGTCGGACCGAAAGTCGGCCCAAAAAGCAGGAGCATTCATGGCACCAAAGTACGGCAAGTGCCGTATTTTTGCATACTTATGGTGACTACGGATCGCGTACGCGAAATTTTTGATCGATTGAAGGCCCTGGAGGGCTACCTGCGCCTGGAAGAGAAGCGCATCACCTTGGCCAACGAGGAGGAGCGCACGGTGAACCCCGGTTTTTGGGACGATTCCAAAAAGGCGGAGACCACCATGAAGAAAATCCGGGAACTGAAGTACTGGGTGGACGGATTCAAGGCGGTTAAGGCGCAGTGCGAAGAACTGGAGTTGTCCTTGGAGTTTTTCCGCGAGGGCGAGCTCACCGAAGCAGAAGTGGTGGCGCTTTACGCCGCGGCCGACGACGCCTTGGGCACCATGGAATTCCGGAACATGCTTTCCGGTGAAGAAGATAAGTTGAGCGCCGTCCTGCAGATTACGGCGGGTGCGGGCGGAACCGAGTCTTGCGACTGGGCCGGGATGCTGATGCGCATGTACCTGCGTTGGGCGGAGCGCAACGGCCACAAGGTCCGGGAATTGAACTTCCAAGAAGGCGATGTAGCGGGCGTGAAGACGGTCACCTTGGAAATCGAGGGCGAGTTCGTGTTTGGGTACCTCAAAGGCGAGAATGGCGTGCACCGGTTGGTGCGGGTTTCCCCGTTCGACAGCAACGCGCGCCGGCATACGTCGTTTGTGAGCGTGTACGTTTATCCGTTGGTGGACGACACCATCGACATTCAGGTGAATCTGGGCGAGATCGAATGGGACACGTTCCGTTCCAGCGGTGCCGGCGGTCAGAACGTCAACAAGGTAGAAACCGGAGTGCGTTTGCGGCACAAGCCGTCGGGCATCGTGATTGAAAACACCGAAACGCGTTCGCAGCTGCAGAACAAGGAAAAGGCGATTCAATTGCTGAAGTCTCGGTTGTACGAGATGGAAATTGAGGCGCGCAACGCCAAACGCGCAGAAATTGAATCCGGAAAGAAGAAAATTGAATGGGGTTCGCAGATCCGTAACTACGTTTTGCACC
Organism: Flavobacteriales bacterium; assembly: GCA_947464785.1. Classification (GTDB taxonomy): domain Bacteria; phylum Bacteroidota; class Bacteroidia; order Flavobacteriales; family Schleiferiaceae; genus CAMDTE01. The sequence goes on from CANHXZ010000011.1 coordinate 7,267, forward strand.
CGTACAAATTGGTGAAGGACGTGCGCACGGGCGCAGAAACGTCGGATCCGGACCGAGTCTTGGACGGTGAGATCGATGTCTTTTTGAAAGCGTTCCTCATGTCCGACGGTTCGGCGGCTCAAGAGCTGGACGACCTGGATTTGTAATTCGTACCTTTTGACCGTGTGTTCGGTCTCCATCGTGAAGGTTTTTAAGGGCCAAGCAGCTTTGCTGCTGTTGGGCTGGTGTCTTTTGGCGCTACCTGCTGGCGCAGCCCTTTTTGGACCGCCGGCCTTAGCTAATTATGCAGGGACTGCAGACACCGCGGCCTTGTCCGTCGGGACGGGGGAAGGTCGGACCACCCGCGTGATGACCAAAGGGCCGCGCTGGTTCGTTCCCAATTTAGGACAGTGGGCAACACCGGAGGTGGCCCGTTTGGTTTTGGACGAGGTCACGGTGCACGTGGAGCGCGACGCTCTGGTTTTTTCCGTTCGCGTTCCGGACTCCCTAAGGCCCGCGGATTCTACCGCTGCGGTGGCGTACCAATGGGCCGTTCGGCAGCGGTTTTTGGGAGCGTCTCCTGCCGTGCAATGGGAATTGGAGGCTGCGGAGCAAGCCCCTGGCGTGAAGCATCATTATTTTTTGGGCACGGACCGTTCCCGCTGGCGCTCCAACGTGCCGGGCGGACGGGTTTTGGTGGGCAAGGGAATTTATCCGGGGGTGGATTTGCGTTTGGAGGTGGTGGACCAGCAGATGAAGTCCACCTGGGTGGCTGCTCGCGGCACCGATTTGCAAGCCGTTTCGGTGGTTTGGGAGGGCGCCAGCAATTGGCGCATCAACCGTCGGGGCGGGGTGTCTGTGCGCTTGGGGGAGGAGTGGGCGGAGGAGACAGAGCCTACCGCCTTTTCGTCCAATGGGGCGCCGCTCGCGGTGGGCTGGCGCGCGCAGCGCGGCAGCCTCCGCTTGGTGGGAGCGGCCGTGCGAACCCAAGACTCGGTTTTCGTGGACCCCCGATACGTTTTCTCCACGTTCAGCGGGGGCACCTCGGATAATTTTGGCTACTGCGCCACCTACGATTCCCAAGGGCGAACCTGGTCTGGGGGCGTTTCCTTCGGTCCCGGATACCCCAGTGCCAACGGCTTTCAGCCCGCCTTCCAAGGCGGTGGGTGCGACGCCGTCCTCACCTTGTGGAATCCGGACGGCACCGGGTACCGAAGTTCCACGTTTTTGGGCGGCAACAACCGGGAAGCGCCGCACAGCATTTCCGTAGCGCCCAACGGAGACTTGGTGGTGTTTGGCACCACCGGTTCCACGGATTTTCCACACTTGCCCAATGCGTTTGACACCACCTTTGCCGGAGGGACGGGGGTGAGTGCGGACGGAGTCTTCTTCAACAACGGAACCGACTTGTTTGTGGCCCGACTGGACTCCACTGGGGGCGTTTTCCGGGGCGGAACCTATTTGGGAGGCGCCCAGAACGACGGCATCAATTTGGAGCCTAACGGCCTGCCCATGAACTACGGAGATCCCGCGCGCGGGGAGCTTTTGGTCAACGGCGTGGGGCGCCCCGGTTTATCCTCACTCGGAGAGGTTTTTGTGGCCACCAGCACCCGTTCTCCCAATTTCCCGGTGTTCCAGCCAACCGTACTTCCGGGTTACGCCCGGGACACCGCTTTCGGCGGTATTTTGGACGGGATCGTATTTCGCATGTCGCCCTTTTTGGACACCTTGCGTTGGTCCGTGGCCTTAAACGGCAGTGCGTACGATGCGTGGATGGGCTTGGTAGAATCACCGTCGGCCTTGGCGTTTGGTCAATTGATGGCGGTTGGGGCTAGCAAAAGCGATAGTTTGGCACGGGGTGCCAACGTCCTGCAGCCCCTACGCGCTGCGCACACAGACGGTATCTTGGGCGTTCTGGACGTCGCCACCGGAACGCGTTTGCGCTCCACCTACTGGGGAACGAGTGGTTTCGATGCACTTTTTTGCGCGGCCTCCAATCCGTCGGGTTCCTTATCTGCCTTGGATACGGCGGCTGCGGTGGCCGTGGTGGGGCAGTCCAAAGCTGCGTCCGGTTCCGCACCGTTTGTACCCACCCCCGGTGTTTGGGGCCAGCCCGGATCCGCCCAGTTCATCCACTACATCGGCACAGGGCTGGATACCGTGTACCGCAAGATGAGTTTTGGCAACGGCCAAAACCAGCAGGTCAACGCTTCGCCCACCGCCTTGGCTTGGGACGATTGCGGGAACACCTACTTCAGCGGGTGGGGCGGTTTGGTCAATTCCGGCGGCAACACCTTGGGCCTGGCCACCACCCCCAATGCACTGGATTCCACCACGGACGGTTCGGATTTCTACTTTCTCGTCTTGGCTCCAGACGGTCAGTCCGCCCGCTACGCCAGTTTTTTTGGCGGCACCTCCCTGGAACACGTGGACGGCGGCACGTCCCGCTTCAGTCCCGACGGCGTGATCCACCAAGCAATTTGTGCCGGTTGCGGGGGCAGCAGCAATTTCCCCATCTTTCCGGCAACCGCCCACAGCGCCACCAACAATTCAGGCAATTGCAACATTGCGGCGGTGCAAATTGATTTGGAAGTTCAGTCCGTTTCTTTGCCCGGATTGAAGCCCTTGAGCGGATGCGCTCCCTTGACCGTTGGCTTTGCGGCAGAGGCCTTGAATGCCACGTCGCTCAGCGTCAATTGGGGCGACGGAAACACGGCTGCCCCCACTGCATTGCTTGGGGTTCAGCACACCTTCACCGCTCCAGGGACCTACCTTGTCGTGGCGCAGGGCTACGATTCGCTGTGCAACACCACCGCACAGCGCGTCTATACCGTAGTCGTTCGCGCGGGAGCCGGAGCATTGCCACCCCCAACGGTCGTAAACGATTCGTGTTCGGAGGAAACGCTTGCCACATTAGTTCCCCCAACGTCCGCTCCCTCCGGGGTCTCGTACCGCATCCGCTGGGGCGACGGTTCGGATACGGCGTGGTTTGGTTCTTGGTCCCAACCGGTGGGCCACCGCTATTTTGGTTTTGGCCCCTACCGAGGCTGGGTGATCGCCGTGGACACCGTCTGTTCGGTTCGGGACAGTCTGCCGTTCCGGATTCGATTTGCGGCGCCTTTGTCTGCCGTTCCGCCGGTGGTGGAAGTAGACGCCTGTGCCCAGCCACCCGTGGTTCGCGTGCAAGGGGCGGTGATTGGGGCCACCCAATACACCTGGTACCCTTTTGGATTTAGCGGCCCAACCGTCAACGGAGCGCGCGCGCAGTGGACCGTGCCCGCCCTGGGCAACTACACCGTTTACTTGGTGGCTGCAGACACCGCCTGCGGCCGGGCAGACACCAGCACCACCAGCATCAACGTGGTTCCCTTGGACTCCAATTCCGTCAAACTCCCCAACGTATTCAGTCCGGACAACAACGGCACCAACGACTGCTTCCAGCTGCCTTCCGCCGGACAAGTAGGGTTGGTTTTGTGGCACGTTCAGGTGTACAACCGGTGGGGCGAATGCGTGTACGCGGAAACGGACCCCGCGGCTTGTTGGGACGGAACCCGAAACGGCTTGGATTTGCCGGACGGCGTCTATTTTTACCGCGCCCAATGGTCCGACGCCTGCGGCCACGGTGGAGACCTGCACGGAAGCGTTACGTTGGTCCGCAGTCGATAATCAAGGACCCACCGGCAGACTCTATCTTTGCCGCATGAAAATCCAATTCTACCACAATCCGTCGTGCGGAACCAGCAAAAATGCCTTAGCTCTCTTGCAAGAAAAAGGGGTAGAACCGACGGTTCGCAACTTGATCGACGAACCGTTGACCTTGGACGAACTGGAGGATTTACTGAATCTTTTGGACTTGGACGCCCGGGATTTGGTCCGAACCAACCACCCCATCTGGAAGGAACAGTTTTCGGAATTGGAACTGGACGACGAGGAAGAAATCATGCTGGCCTTGATTGAGCACCCCGCCATGATGCAGCGCCCCATCGGCGTGTCTGAAATCGGAAAGGCCGTTTTGGCGCGTCCGGCGGAGCGGATTTTGGAATTGTTGGCGCTCTAGCGAACACAAGCGCGCTTGATTTTCGCGCAAAAACAAGCAAACGAGAAAGGGGCGGTCGCGCAAGCGACCGCCCCTTTTTTATGGAGTCAGAAAAGGCGAAATCAGTGCATGCTGCCCACCATGTCCTCCGGCTTCACCCATGCATCAAATTGCTCGTTGGTCAACAAGTTCAAAGCCAGTGCAGCCTCCCGCAAAGTAGTTCCCTCCTTGTGGGCCTTCTTCGCAATAGCCGCTGCGTTGTCGTATCCAATGTGCGGATTTAAGGAGGTCACCAACATCAAGGAATTCTCCAGATGCTTTTGAATGACCGGAAGATTCGGCTCAATACCTGCGGCGCATTTATCGTTAAACGACACGCACGCGTCGCCCAAAAGACGTCCGGACTGCAGCACATTCGCCGCAATCATCGGTTTGAACACATTCAACTCAAAATGCCCGGTGGCACCGCCAATCCCAACGGCCACGTCGTTCCCCATGATCTGTGCGGCCACCATGGTCAGCGCCTCCGGCTGCGTGGGGTTGACCTTTCCGGGCATGATGCTGGACCCCGGTTCGTTGTCCGGGATGACGATTTCGCCAATTCCGCTGCGCGGACCGGAACTCAGCATGCGGATGTCGTTGCCAATTTTCATCAGGGAAACCGATACCCGGCGAAACGCGCCACTCAATTCCACCATGGCGTCGTGCGCGGCGAGTGCTTCAAATTTGTTGGGAGCCGTGCGGAACGGCTTTCCGGTTAAAGCGGCAATTTTCTCCGCAACCACCACGTCGTAGCCCGCGGGGGTGTTGAGTCCCGTGCCCACGGCGGTTCCGCCCAAGGCCAACTCGGCCACCATTTCCAAAGCGTTTTCAATGGCGCGAATGCCGTTGTTCAGTTGCTGCACGTACCCGCCAAACTCCTGGCCCAACGTCAACGGCGTGGCGTCCATGAAGTGCGTCCGTCCGGTTTTTACAATGCTCTTGAACGCGTCCGCTTTTGCCGCCAACGTGTCGCGCAGTAAACGAATGCCGGGCAACGTGAGGTCCACGGTTTGCAGGTACGCCGCAATGTGCATGGCCGTGGGGAAGGTGTCGTTGGAAGACTGGCTCTTGTTGACGTCGTCGTTGGGGTGGAGTACTTTCTGTGCATCGGTCAACAAGCCGCCGCGCAACACATGCGCCCGGTAGGCCACCACCTCGTTTACGTTCATGTTGCTTTGCGTGCCGGAACCGGTTTGCCAAACCACCAAAGGAAACTCAGCATCGTGCTGGCCCGTGAGGATTTCGTCGCACACCTCGCCAATTAAGGCAGCTTTGTCCGCATCCAAAACACCCAGCTGGTGGTTGGCTTGCGCGGCCGCCTTCTTCAAGTACGCAAAAGCGTGAATGATCTCCCGCGGCATACTGCCCGACGGTCCAATTTTAAAGTTGTTGCGGCTGCGTTCTGTTTGCGCGCCCCAGTAGACCTGGGCCGGTACCTGAACCTCGCCCATGGTGTCTTTTTCAATGCGGTATTCCATGCGGCAAAGGTACGTCACAAGCCAATCCACGGCTTTGAGCCGAACGATTTCAATGCAAACGGGCACAAAAAAAGCCGCCCCACAAGGGGGCGGCTGCGAATAAGGATTACGAGCAATTACTCTTTGGACTCCTTGTGGCCAATCAGCTTGTATGCCCATTCGGGTTTCCATTGTTCCAAGCCAATCAACGTCAACCAGTACCCTACAAAAAGGGCTAGGAAGATCAACATGCTAAAGCCCATCAAAATGATGACCACACCAACGAGGAATCCGAGAAATTTCATAGGACAAATATAACTTCAAACGAATTGATTTCCCAACTTGAATTTAACTTCACTCACAAACTTCTTAATTTCTTGCTCCTGGGAGCGTCGGCAAATCAACAATCGATTCTCGTTGACCACCACCACCATATCTTCCAGACCGTCTACCACCGCGGCCATGTTTTCGGGAAGGGCAAAGGTGTTGTTCTTGCTGTGGTACACCAACACATTGGAATGAACGCCGGTGTTTCCTTGCGCATCTGGTTTCTGTTGGTCGTGCACGGCACCCCACGAACCCAAATCGGACCACCCAAAAGATGCCGGCAGTACGTGAACGTTCTTGGCTTTCTCCAAAATGCCGTAGTCCACGCTTTCGTTGGAACACGACGGATAAACTTCCTCGATGTACGGCTTTTCGCGGTCCGTATTGAACGTTTCCCAGCCGTTGTGGAACAGACCGTAAATTTCCGGCTGCAACTTTTCAAAAGCGGAGAGGATGGCGTTGGCATTCCACAGAAACACGCCGGAATTCCACAAAAATTCACCGGAAGCCAGGAAAGACTCGGCCATGGCGCGGTCCGGCTTCTCCGTAAATGACTTGACCCGCTTCACTTCCGGGTGCAGCGAATCCTCGTCCTCCTTGTACTGAATGTATCCGTAACCGGTTTCCGGCCGATGCGGCTTAATGCCCAAGGTGAGCAAGATGTTGTGCTCCCGTGTGGTGCGCAAACCTTCGGTCAACACGCGGAGGAACTCCGCTTCGTTCGCCACCAGGTGGTCCGACGGCGTCACCACAATGTTCGCCAGGGGGTCGCGCTTCTTCAACTTAAATGCCGCATATGCAATACACGGTGCGGTGTTTCGTCGGGCCGGCTCCAACAGCAGCCGGTCCGGAGTCAGCTCCGGAAGCTGCTCCAAAGTCAGGGCGGCGTAGTGCTCGTGGGTCACCACATAAATGCGGTCCGACGGGCAAACGGCCTTCATCCGGCGAAACGTTTGTTGAATCAACGTCTCCCCGGTGCCCAAAATGTCCAAGAATTGCTTGGGGTTTTCTTCCGTACTGGCGGGCCAGAAGCGGGTTCCTACCCCTCCGGCCATGATGACGGCATAGACGTGTTCCATGGGGATGTTGATTGCGGGGGCAAAGATACGGAATACCAACTCCATGCCGTAAATTTGTGGTTTCCTATTCATTATGTTGAACGTTGTACTATTTGGCCCTCCTGGTGCAGGCAAGGGCACCCAGTCTGCTTTTTTGGTTGAAGCCTACGGATTTGTCCACCTGAGTACGGGGGATGTTTTCCGGGCCAACATCAAGGGAGCGACCCCGCTGGGGACCCTGGCCAAGTCGTACATGGACCAAGGCCAGCTGGTGCCGGATTCCGTGACCATTGATATGCTGGCAGCCGAATTGGCCAAATACCCAGCTGCGCCCGGATTTATATTCGACGGTTTCCCGCGCACGGGACCGCAGGCAGAAGCTTTGGACGCTTTGCTGAGCGGGATGAATGCATCCGTTACGGCCATGCTGGCGTTGGAAGTTCCGGAAGCGGAGTTGAAAGCACGCCTGTTGGAACGCGGCAAAACCAGCGGTAGACCGGACGACGCGGATCCCAACGTGATTCAGAAGCGGATCGACGTCTACAACGCAGAGACGGCGCCCGTGCAGCACTTCTACGAAGCGCAAGGCAAGTACATCGGCATTCCCGGTGTGGGCAGCATTGAGGAAATTACCCAACGCTTGAAGGTCGCCCTGGACACCCTTTAATCCATGGCTGATTCCAATTTTATTGACTACGTCAAAATCCACTGCACTTCCGGAGCCGGAGGCGCGGGAAGTACCCACATGCTGCGCACCAAGGGCAACGCCAAAGGCGGCCCGGACGGCGGTGACGGAGGGCGCGGTGGCCACATCGTTTTGCGCGGCAACGCACAAATGTGGACCCTCTTGCACCTGAAATACCGCAAGCACATCAAGGCCGAACCCGGTGGTGGGGGAGACCGCAACAACCGCATTGGCGCCACCGGCGAGGACGTTGTACTGCAAGTTCCCTTGGGCACCATCGTCAAAGATGCTGAAACCGGCGATTTGCTGGCAGAGATTGCCGAAGACGGTCAGGAAATCATCTTGATGGAAGGCGGCCGCGGAGGAAAGGGAAACGACTTCTTCAAGTCGTCCACCAACCGTGCGCCCCGCTACGCCCAGCCGGGCGGACCTTCCCAAGAAGGCTGGATCATCTTGGAATTGAAAGTTTTGGCAGACGTTGGATTGGTGGGCTTCCCCAATGCCGGAAAGTCAACCTTGCTCTCTGTTTTGAGTGCGGCCAAACCGGAGATTGCTGATTATCCGTTTACTACGTTGGTTCCTCAATTGGGCATCGTATCCTACCGGGATTACCGCTCGTTTGTGCTGGCAGACATCCCCGGGATTATTGAAGGCGCCAGCGAAGGCAAAGGCTTGGGACACCGCTTCCTCAAGCACATTGAGCGCAACGCGGTGCTTTTGTTTTTGGTTCCGGCGGACAGCCCGGATGCGGCAAAAGAATACAAAATCCTGCTGGCGGAACTCAAGAAGTTCAACCCCCAGCTGCTCACCAAGCGTCGAGTAGTCGCCATTTCCAAATGCGATTTACTGGACGACGAGCTCACCCGTGAATTAAAAGCCACCTTTCCCAAAAGGTTACCCATGGTCTTCTTTTCCTCCGTGGCGCAGCTGAATTTGGAGGTTTTGAAGGACCGTTTATGGGAATCCTTACAGGAATCGTAGGATGGGACCGGGCGGCCTTTGCCGCCATCAACGGTGGGGGACTCCCGTTGTGGGACGAGCCCATGAAGGTCATCAGTTCGGATTTAGTTTTTTGGTTGGTGGGGCTTGCCGTGTTGGTTTTGGCTACCCGCACGGCCTCTTGGCCCCAACGCTTACAAACGGCCGCAGCTTTGCTGTTGGGCATTCTTTTGGCCGACGCCATCAGTGTCCACCTGTTCAAGGACGTCTTCGAACGCCTCCGTCCGTGCCACGATCCCCTTTGTCAAGAGCAGCTTCGGTTAGCTGCCGACGCCTGCCGCGGTACATTCGGTTTTGTCAGTTCGCACGCCGCAAATTCCGCAACCTTATTGGCTTTGGCGTTTCGTCGTCCGTTGCCCCGCTGGTCCAAAGTGCTCTTGGTCCTTTGGTTGGTCCTTACCGGCTGGAGTCGGGTGCATTTGGGCGTCCATTTTCCGGGCGACGTACTGGGCGGATGGTTGGTGGGCGGTTTGTGGGCCGTGCTTTGGAACAGAATCCTTAGCTTGCTCCCGTGAATTGGTTGGTGGTTTTTTTGGGAGGAGGCGCCGGCAGTTTGGTGCGCTATGCTTTGGCTCGCGGCCTTTCCACCGCAGCAAGCAGCCCTGTTGCCGCTGCCGGAGCTACCCTGCTGGCCAATGCCCTGGCAAGCACTTTGTTGGCGTGGTGGCTATGGAAAGGCGGAGCGCAACAACCCCTTCATGCGGCCTTGGCCATTGGGTTCTGCGGTGGACTGAGCACCTTTTCCACGTGGAGCGCTGAATTGGCCCACTGGATCAAAAGCGGAAACTGGCCGCTCGCCTTGGGGTACGCACTGCTGTCGTTGGCCCTGGGTTTGCTGCCGTTCTTCGCGTGGTCCGCAGCCAAAGGCCTTTGAAGCCTACTTATCGCAGCAAAGTAACCGTGCCGCGCCGTTCGAACGGCGAATCCGCAAAATCCCGCACGTACACCACCCAAACGTAGACCCCTTCCGGACAGTCGGGCCCGGAGTTGCCCACCTTGCCGTTCCAGGCTGCTGTTGCATCCGTGCTGGAAAAAACCACGTTCCCCCAGCGGTTGAGCACCAAGAATTCGTAGGTGTTGAATCCGGTCACCACCGGTCGGAACCCCTCATTTCTGCTGTCCCCGTTGGGCGTGAACGCGTTCGGAACAAAGACGTTGAAGGTGGGATTTACCCGAATCGGCAAAAAGGTGGTGTCCGTGCAACCCAGTGAATTGGTCACCACCAACTGCGCCCGAAAACTCCCGGAGTCCGCATACGCGTGCCAAACGGTAGGAATGCCCGCATAGATAGGGCCGTCGCCCGGAATCAGTACAAAAGTTTCGTCCGGGTCTTGTCCGGAGGTTTGAAACAGGACCAGGGGATCGTAAATGCTGACCACCGATCGGTCCGACGTCAATCCCATGGAGGGGGTTGGGTACACCACTACGGACTGAGGAAATACGCGGGTGATCGTATCGATGCACCCCGTATCTGCATAGACCGTTACCCGCACGGTGTAGCTTCCTGCTTGTCCGTACACGTGGAGCGGGTTGGCGGCGTGGCTGGTGTCTCCATCCCCAAAGTCCCAGACGTACTTCAAGCGCGTTCCCGCCAAAGAATCCTGCGCAAACGCAACGCGCAAGGGGCGGCAACCGGTATCGCCCACGGCCACGGGAAACCACTGCGGCCGCGGCACCACCCAAACGGTATCCCAGGCGGTGGCCTCGCAGGTTTTGGAACGAATGCGAATGCTGACGGGGTACTTGCCCGGCGCGGAATACACAATGGGTGGCGGCGTGAGGCCGGCAAAGGTGTCCAAATTGGCTTGCCCGGCAGAACCAAATCGGTACAAAAACTCCGCTCCAGGGTACCACGTGCCGACGGCGGAAAAAACAAACTGCTGCGCGTCGTAGCAGCCGCTTCCCGTGTGCGTCAGCGTGGGATTGATGGGCGGATACACCCGAAAAACCGCCACGTCCGTATCCGCACACGGATACCCGGGGTTGCCCACCAAGCGCACCACGAATTTACCGGTGTCCGGAAAGGTAAAGGTGGGGTTGCGCCGCATGCTGGTGTCGGTGGAAGACCCCAGCACTCCAAAATCCCACAAAACCGACTGAACGTTGGTGGAGGTCATTCGGAACGGCATGGTGGTGCCCAAACACAAGAGGGTGGGGTCGTCATCCGCGGTGATGATGTTCACGGTGACGTTGGGGTCGCATTGGGTAACGTTGAATTGGTAGTCTCGGCGCACCGTACTCAACAAAACCCCGTTGCGGTACTCGCTCACGCAAACCCCAATGGAGTATTGGCCGGTGGTGGTGAGGTAGCCCGTCAGCAGCCCTGAGTTCGACTGAACGGAAATTCCCGGGGTCCCCGGAATGGGATTGGCAAAATTCTGTGGAATTTGAAACGACACATTGGGATAGGGGGGCGGAGCCGACGGATCCGGCGCGGGACAGGTGAGGCACGAAGACCCGTTGGTCTGGCCGCCACCGTGCAGCAATTGGCACAATTGGTAGTGTAGGGAGTCTCCATCCGGATCGGTAGCGGCACTGCTGATGGCCAAGTTTTCCTGATTGCACAACACTATAGGCGGGATGCTGCTGAACCGCGGGGAACTGTTGCCGTTGGCCCCGTTGGGCGGAATGCGCACCGTGAACGTGCTGCCCCATTGGCTGGGGTTCTGCAAATTGACAATGGTGGAATTCCTGCAGCAGCGTTGGTGGCTCAACGCGTACCCATTCGCTCGCGGCTGCAGCGTGATTACCTGAACGTAGTCCGCGTATTCGGTACAAATATTGGGGGGTGCCCCCAAACACGGGCTGCCCGTACTGGCGGGCAATCCAATGGTGGGGCCTTTGATGAAGGAAAAATTGGCAATTTGCTGTCCCGTAAGACCGTCGAATGCCGTTACCGCAGCTTGCGGATCCAAGGTGGCACCGCTGGAATTGCAGTCTCGGTAGATGCGCAGGGTAACCCGGTAGCGGTTGTTGCCCAAGAAGTCGTACCAGATTTCACCGCCCACCAAGTGCTCCGCCCGCAAGTCCAAACTTGCGGCGGCACCCAGCACCCAGGCCAGGATTAACCCAAGACGACGCAATCGCTCCACGGCAAAACGGTTAAAAATCCACGTTCTTTGAACCATTGAAGGTCCGAAGCCTCCAGCACCTGTGCAAGGACAAAATCACCGCCCCAAGCGCCCAAACTTTTGACGGCGTGGGGGTAGTTTGCAAATCGCGTTTCCGCAACGGGTGTTCTTCCCAAAACCTTACCCATCGCCTCCTCGTGCATGCGCGCCGCCTCCGACCATTCCTGGGGCGATGAGGCTCTAAACAGCAGTTCTGCCGCTTCTCCCACGGCTTTTAACAAAAGAGGGTTCGGCGCAATGTTGCGGTACCGCACCACGTCCTGTGCGCTGCGTTGTTTTTCGCCCAGATGAACCAAATACAACGTATTGTGGGGCCAGTGCGCCAACGACACCGGAACCCATTGGGCGCTTGCGGGCCCGGTTCTTGTGTATCGGATGGGGCCGGAGGCCAACGCACAAACGGCGTCGTACCCGCTGCCGTTCTGCGTGGCAAAATGAAGCGCCAACGCATCCACTTCGGCCCACTGGGCCACCAAAGAAATCAACGTGGAGCTGGATCCCCAGCCGTAGTCGTTGGGGAACTCCAAAAAAGTTTCCACGGATCCGCCCGGCAAGGGGGTGCCGCGCAAGTGTTCCGCAGCGGTGAGTACTGCAGAAACTGCTTCCAAGCCCGAAGCAGAGGATTCCTGAGCGGCGGACGGTCTCCAACCCTCAGGGATTCGTTCCAACGAGCCTTCCAACCAAATGCTGCCGTCGTGCGCACGAGCCGTCCAAGCCAAGACCGAACGGTCTACAGCTTCGTTAATCTCCAACCGTTGACCCTTGTAGGTAGGTACCGCCACGGCTGGAGTTCCGTCCAGTACCACGTACTCGGACGTGAGCAGCAACTTGCCCCGCGCAAAGAAGGAGCGCGATGCAGAAGCCATGTTAAACGGATGTTTTCGTCACCGCAGGGACCGGAATGCCCCGATGAGCGCAAAACGCAGCCACAACGTCGGCGTGGTGCGGCACTTTGTCCGCAAAGAAGCGCGTAAAATGAGCTTTTTCTTCCTCAGTCGCCTCCAATTGGTTCAAAATATTGAGCAGGTGCATTTTCATGTGCCCCTTTTGGATGCCGGTGGTGGTGAGTGCACGCAAGGCCGCAAAGTTCTGTGCCAGGCCGGAAGCGGCTACGATACACATCAATTCGTGTGCATTGGGCTTGCCCAGCATTTCCAAAGAGGTTTTAACCAAGGGATGCAATTGGGTCAATCCACCCACCACGCCCAAGGCCAAGGGGATTTCAATCCAAAAACGGAACACGCCACCGTCCAAGGAGCAATGCGTCAAGCTGCGGTACTGGCCGTCGCGTGAAGCATGCGTGTGGCACGCCGCTTCCACCGCGCGGAAGTCGTTTCCAGTAGCCAAAATGACGGCGTCAATGCCGTTCATGATGCCTTTGTTGTGGGTGGTGGCTCGGTACGGCTCAATTTCCGCGATGCGTACCGCTTGGAAAAATTTTGCCGCAAAATCTTCCGGCGCAATACCGGATCCGTCGCTGAGTTGGTCAATGGGACAAGATACCTCTGCACGCACCAGGCACTCCGGGGTGTAGTTGCTCAAAATGCACATGATGACCTCCACGCGCTCCTCACCCAACTGGGATTTGAGCGTTTTGGCCATTTGCTCCAGGCACGAATTGATGAAATTCGCCCCCATGGAGTCTTTGGTTTCAAAACGAACCTCCAGTTGAAAGTAATTCGCCAGGTCCGCAGACTTGTCCACCAAACGGGTACTCAAAATACCGCCACCGCGGGCCTGCATGTTGGCCGTCAGTCGGTCCGTATCCGCCAACAGCGCGGGCTGGAGCTTTTCAAACGCAGCAATCAGCTCCTCCGAGTTGCCGTGGAATAGAAAATGTACGTGCCCAATCTTGGTGGAGGAAAGTACTTCCGCCTTGAATCCTCCGCGGTCCATCCAAAACTGAGCGGCTTTCGCAGCGGCAGCCACCACGGAACTTTCCTCAATCGCCATTGGGATGGTGTAGAACCGATTGTTGATCAGGAAGTTGGGAGCTACACCCAGAGGAAGAAAGTAGTTGCTGACGGTGTTCTCAATGAACTCGTCGTGCTTTTTTTGAAGCACAGCGTCTGAATGCCAGTACTGCTTGAAGGTGGCAACGGCAGCGTCCGGTTGGGCAAAATGCGACTGGGCAATCCACTCGATTTTACCTTCTTTGGTCCACTTGCTGAAGCCTTTAACGGGTTGATTCATGGGAATTTGAATGGGGATGCAAAGGTAACACATTTCCAAGGGCAATGTTCGTGCCGAAGGCGCCGATCAGGTAAGCCAAACCGTCCCAAGGGTCTGCGGTAAACCGGGGATCAAAGGTGGGGATCCAGCCCTCAAAGAGTGCGGCCAAGCACAAGGCAAATGCCCAAATCCAAGAGGCGGGAAGGGGTACGGTCCGACGCCACCAAAAACTCGCGACTGCGGCAGGCACACCCACCAGCACCGGTACGGCCAACAACGGGTCCAAAAACGAATCAAAAAACCACCAGGTTTTGCACCAAACCTTCAATCCCAACTGGTGCAAGGCAAAGAGCAAGGTGCATGCCCCAACAAACGGTACCAAGGGAAGGCGAGGGGAGGGGGGCGTTTCCACGATGTGCGCAGCGAATTTCCGGACGTTCAAGTGACGTTGCTTGCGTCCGGATGCACCGGATTCAATCAGACCGCAATCCAGTAGGCCATCCAGGCCATTCCCCCCGCAAACGCCATCACCACAACTTGAATGGCGTGCAGGGTTCTTTTGCCCGCACGCGTGTGCCAAGGGTCGTTGGGATTCAGGTGAAGCATGGGAAAGTCGAATTTGGGAGGTCCGGGTGCCGAAAAGTTCGGATGGGATTCGGCCCGCTTTTGTGCCGCTGCGTGAAAGTCAAATCCGCAAGAAGGGCAGTTCGACGGATCGCCTTCGGTCCAAACGCTGCATTTTGGGCACTTAATTTCCATGCTGCAAAGGTACGGAACGTGGAAATGAATGCAGTATTGTTTCTGTATTCTTTGCGAGGTGTGGGTCGGTCTGAAAAAAACAAACCCCGCCGAAGGCGGGGTTTGTTACGAGAAGTGGTTCGGGGCGGAATCGAACCGTCGACACAAGGATTTTCAGTCCTTTGCTCTACCAACTGAGCTAC
>CANHXZ010000012.1 GCA_947464785.1 Flavobacteriales bacterium
CTGATCACCAAGGACACGGCCCTAGCGTACAGCCGTTTGCAGAACATTTGGATGGGCGAATCCCCGGACCGGCTCATTGACTTTGCGGGTCTGCCCATCACTTTTCAGTTGCTTTTGGACCTGTGGTCCGGACGGCCGGCGCTGAACGGCTACACGTGCGGCTGTGCCCTGGGGCCGGTTTACTTCGACGACACCGGGCTGGGGCCCGTTTGGAAATTTGATTGGACGGGCGGACGTGTTGAAGTGGCCGGATTGCCCAACGACCCATGGGGCTTGAACTACCAAAGCATTGAAACGACGTCCGACACCTACAAGGCAACCTATCAACCTGGTAAATCGCTGCTAGTGGAGTGGAGCGGGGGGCAAGTGAACTTTGACTTCTTAGAACAATACCGAACGGGCGTAACTTTCCCGTTCCAAATACCGGAAGGACTTGAACGCTACCGTTTGTAAGGTTTATTGCGGGGCTGTGCGCTCCCTGCTGTTGGTGCTGCTGTTGGCGGCATCTGCGCCCGCGTTGGCCCAATCTACCCCCAACAAAAAGGAGGCACTTCAGCAGCGCAAGGCACAGTTGCAGGACGAGATTGATTTGGCCAACTCCATCCTCAAAAAGACGCGGTCGGACAAGCAATTGACCTTGACCCAAGTGCGTGCTTTGGAGCAAAAAGTGCGCGCGCGCGAATCCCTCATCCGCACCATCGACAGCGAAGTTCGGTCTCTAGACGGAGCCATAGGGCAGCAAAAAATGGCCATCTCGCAGATGGACCAAGACATTCAAGTGCTCAAGGACAAGTACGCGGGCATGCTTCGGGCGGCGCAGAAGCGACGCACCTACAAGCAGCAGTGGGCCTTTGTTTTTTCCGCCGAAAGCGTGAGCCAGGCACTCAAGCGCCTGTACTTTCTTCGCCAATACGCACGGTTTCGTTCCAACCAAGTAGCAGCCATCAAAAACCTCCAGCTGAAGAAATCGGAGCAAATTGGGGTGTTGGCGGCGCAAAAAGACCAGAAAAAAGTCCTTCTGGGCCAGGAGGTGCAGCAAAAGCAAGTGTTGGTTCAGGAAAAGTCGGTCCGGGAAAAGGCCGTGGCGCAGTTGTCCAAGCAGGAGAGCAAGATTTCGGGAGACATCAAGAAGAAACGCGGTGAGCTGCAGAAACTGGAGCGGCAAATTCAGGGGTTGATTGCGGACGAAATGCGCAAATCCCGCGAGAAGGCCGAGCGCGAGGCCTTGCTGAAGGAAGCGACCCAAGTGGGTTTGGTGGCCGGAACGGATTTCAACGACCGTACGCCCATTGTGCAGCTGCGCAAATTGATTGCAGAACGCCGCAAAACCACGAACAATCCGGCGCCTGCCGGCGCTGCGTCGCTGGCGTCCACATCCTCGGCCTCGTTTTCATTGACCCCGGAGGCGCAGTTGGTTTCGAAGAATTTTGAAGCCAACCGCGGTCGACTGCCTTGGCCGGTGGAGCGCGGCATTGTGCTGCAGGGATTTGGAGAGAATCCGGTGGCGGGAACCACGGGCGTGACCATTAAGAACCCCGGCATCGACATCGCCACAGGCAGCGGTTCCGAGGCGCGTGCGGTCTTTGAGGGAGAGGTAAGCACCATCCTGCCCATTCCCGGGG
The DNA here is from genome assembly GCA_947464785.1 of Flavobacteriales bacterium. Lineage (GTDB taxonomy): Bacteria > Bacteroidota > Bacteroidia > Flavobacteriales > Schleiferiaceae > CAMDTE01. Next base: position 1,623 of record CANHXZ010000012.1, read on the forward strand.
CCAATCGGGCGGTATTGGTCAAACACGGGCAGTACTTCACGGTGTATTCCAACTTGGCGGCGGTTTACGTGAAAGCGGGACAAAAGGTGACCACGAAGCAAGCCCTGGGCAAGGTAGCGGACGATCCGGATTCCGGGGAGGCGGTGCTGCACTTTGAGTTGTGGAAAGACACCTACAACCAGGATCCGTCGTACTGGATCTTGCGCAAATAGGGCGGGTGTCCGTCTGTAGCTGCGGATTGCACAGCATAAAAAAGGGCGGCCCGCATTGCGCGGCCGCCCTTTTTCGTTGGGAATCACGTGCCTCAAATGGCAATCTTCAGCCCCAGGGAAGCAGACTGCACGTCCGGCACCGAACCCGCAGGACCGGTGAACACCGGATTCAAGTGGTAGCGGCCGGACACAAACCAACCGCGGTAGCCCACCTCGGCGGTAAGACCGTAGTTGAAGCGGTTCAAGGCGAAGGGGCCGTACGTTTGTTCTACGTGCAGGTCCCGGTTTCCGTCGCGGTACCGGAGGTAGTGGTTGGCTCGGCCAATCCGAACGCCACCAAAAGCGCCCGCCGCAACAGTCAAACCTTTGGTGCCCTTACGGCTGCCGTTGAACACCAAGCTCACGGGAAGTTCCAAAGAACCGTAGGACAGGTAGTTTTGGCGAATGTTTTCAACGTCGACATTGGGGATGACGGGAAAGTCGATGCCGCCTTCGAGTCGGTCCCGAAAAGGAGCTACGGCATCGCGGAAGTAAAAGGACTCCGCGTTGACGGCAAAGCCCGTGCGCACCCACAGCGGTGACTTTTTGGCGAACAGTCGGTTGGCGTGCTGAATGGAGTAATTGAAGACAAAGGACTGATCCAAGGCGCCCGAACCGGAGTAAGGGGTTGCGCCTGCGGAAGAACCGGTGGGAAACCAATTCCCGTATCCAAAGTACATGCTGGATTGGTTGAAATCGCGCTTCCACTTTTTGCGCTTGAGGTTCAACTCCAACTTGCCGTCTTTCAGGTCCAGGCTAACGCCGTCTTCGTCGTCTTCACCCACTGAGGACGAATCTTCAGTAACAAACTGACCGGCCGCCCCAAAGCGTTTAGCGGTTTGCTCCGCCCACGCACTGGCAACCGATTCAACCGTTTCCAAACGCATGGACAGGTAACCGTCCAGCGAATCGCGCTTTTCTTGAGCAGCTTCTGCCGTTAAAGTTCCTTGGCGAACACGGTCTTGAATGTTTGCAACTTCTTCCGTGTACTCCGCAATGACGCGGGTAAAATCAGCCGCCAGGCGGGCCGTGATGCGGTTGGACGTGTCCGCGCTTGGCGCAACGACAACCGTTTGAGCGTACGCGCCTACGGCAGTCAGGACGAGTCCCAGGGTCAGTAGTTTTTTCATAAGAATTAGGGAGTTAAGGTTCATTGGGATGGGGTTCGCTGCGGTTCAGCGGCGGGAGTGCCAGTCGTTGGCTCACTTTCTTTAAATCCAGGGTAACGGTAAGTTCTTCGGGTACGGGAAGTCGGCCGGACAACCTTTCTCCGCTGCGAATGCGTTCCCATTGTTTTTGCGCAAAGGCCAGGGCCGTGCGTCCCCAGCGATCCAAATCTGCGGGTTCGTTCTTGTGGAGCAAGGGCCAATGGTACGGATTTCCGTTTTCCCAAGCAACGTCCAGCCGAATCCAGCCCGTTCCGGGAGACGCAGCTTCAACCAAACGAGGGTCTGCGGCACGCAGGTGCGCGGCGACGGGGCCAATTGAGCCCGTTTTTGGGCCCTTGGAGGCGTTTTCTGTCAAAGCAAGTTCACCGCCAGCCGCGTTGTGTAAAAGTTCCGCAACGGGGCTAGAAATGCTTAAATCAGGGCGCGCGGCTGCCGCAACAAGGTCTTGGCTGGGGTCTGCGGCGCCCGCACGAGCGGCAAGCGTTGTTGTTTGTTTGCGGGAAAGGGGCGCAGAAGTGGGCACGAATTCTGCGGCCTCCGCGGGTTTTTGAGCAGCGTTTTGCGGAACCGATAGTCCGTCCGTGGCAGCCCGCGGCACCGCCAACGGTGCGGATCCTGGGTCCGGCGCTGTTTGCGGCGCTTGGGGCTGCATCCACAGCGCACCCACCAAAACGGCTGCGCCGGCTGCTGCGCTCCACCACAGAGGCGAAAGGCGTCGTTCGCGCGGCCGCCGCTCCGCGGCCGCTGCTCCAAACGCAGGCTCAGCCGCCGCGGCTCCGCGGGACTCATCCGCGCCGCCTGAGGCCGCGCGGCTCGCCCGAAAACGCTCCCACGCCGCCTCGCTGGGCTGCGCAGTATACTCCCGGAGTTCGTCCTCAATCCGCACGGTTCAGACCTTTATCAGTTACCAAAACTTGCAGCCGCGCCCGCGCTCGGGAAAACTGAGACTTGCTGGTGGCCTCTGAAATGCCAAGCTCTTGCGCGATTTCCGCATGCGAGTAGCCTTCGACAGCGTACAGGTTGAACACCGTTCGGTACCCATGGGGCAGCGCCTGAACGCACGCCACCAAAGCGTCCAAACGGTGCGCCCGATCGAACGAATCGTCGGCCGGCAGGTCCGAAGATGCCACATCCGCTGCGCTGGAAAAGTCCACCTTTCTCTGGCGCAGGGCCATGAGGCTCGTGTGCACCGCAATGCGCTTGGCCCAGCCCTCAAAGGAGCCTTCGTAGCGGAATTGCGGTAGTTTTTCGAACACGGTCAACAGGGATTGGATCATGGCATCTTCGGCGTCCTCCGGTCGGTCAAAATACCGACGGCACAGGCCCAGCAAAACCGGAGCCAGCCGGTTGTACAGGAGCTTCTCTGCCGCAGGTTCGCGACGGAGACATCGGGCGATGAGTTCGTCAAATGGCTCCATCGGAGGAAGCGTTTGTTCTCAAGATGCACATTCCGGCACAAAGGTTGCACTTGTCCCTCTAAATTTTACCGACCTTTACTCCATCGCCTACAAAAGGCGCTTTACTTATGCCTAAAAAAGGCCCCAAAAAAAACAAGGCCCACCGCTCCTTAGACGCAGCGGCCATTGCCAGCAAGTTGCTCAAACGTTTGTCCAAAAGCCCCGGCCGGAGTTTTGCGCTGGACGATTTGGCCGTGGACGTGGGCTTGCCCCACGCTCAGGGCAGACCCTTGGTACGCAGCGCTCTGGAACTGCTGGTGCGCACCCAGCAAGCCGTGGAAGGTCCTCCCAACGTATTTCGCCTCTTTTTTGAGGAGCGTTTTGTGGAAGGAAAGCTGGACCTGACGCAATCCGGCACCGGGTTCATCACCGGCACGGAACTGGAACAGGACGTCTACATTCGGGACACCCACACCGGCATCGCGTTCAACGGAGACCGCGTGAAAGTGCTGCTTTTTGCCGCTCCCCGCGCGGGCTTTCGCCAAGAAGGCCAGGTGGTGGAAGTGGTTCAACGGTCCAAGCAAACCTACGTGGGCACCCTGGACATTACCCCGCAACACGCCTTCCTTATTACCGACAACCGTCGGGTTGGAAAGGACTTTTACCTGCCCAAAGACGCTTTGAACGGCGCCCAAAACGGGGACGTGGCGGTGGTGGAACTGGTGGAGTGGACCAACCCCAAGTTCAACCCCATCGGTCGAGTACTCAAGGTCTTGGGACGTCCGGGCGAGCACAATACGGAGATCCACGCCATTTTGGAGGAATACGGACTGCCGTATGCGTTTCCGCCGGAAGTAGAGGCAGATGCCGCGTCGTTGAACACGGAACTGGACGCCTCGGAAATCGCTCGACGTCGGGATTTTCGGGATGTTTTGACGTTCACCATTGACCCCGCAGACGCCAAGGATTTTGACGACGCGCTGTCCTACAAGACCCTGCCCAACGGCAATGTGGAAATAGGCGTGCACATTGCGGACGTGACGCACTACGTTCGGCCCGGCTCTGCGCTGGAGCGCGAGGCCTACGAGCGCGCAACCTCTGTGTACCTAGTGGACCGCGTGGTTCCCATGCTGCCGGAAGTGCTCAGCAACCACGTGTGTTCGCTGCGCCCCAACGAGGATAAATTCACGTTTTCGGCCGTTTTTGAAATGACCCCGGAAGCCGAGGTGGTGGATCGCTGGTTTGGCCGCACGGTCATTCATTCGCAGCGACGCATGGCCTACGAGGAGGCCCAAGCGGTTTTGGACGGAGCGGACGACCCCCTCGCGGCTCCCTTGCGTGCGATGAACAAGATGGCGCAAACCCTCCGTGCCAAGCGGATGAAGAACGGAGCCATCGCCTTTGATCGCGCGGAGATCAAGTTCAAGCTGGACGAGCACAACAAACCCTTAGGAGCCTTTCTCAAGGTGGCCCTAGACGCCAACAAGCTCATCGAGGAGTTCATGCTGTTGGCCAACATCAGCGTGGCCCAAGCCGTAGGAAGAGGCACCAATGGAAAACCCACGGGCCGCGCCATGGTGTACCGCATCCACGACGACCCAGACCCGTCCAAACTGACGGACCTCAGCCTCTTTGTGCGCCCGTTTGGGTACGCCCTTGCGGTGGACGGTCGCCACGCCATTCGGCGCAGTTTGAACACTTTGCTGGCGCAGGTCAAGGGAACCCCGGAGGCCAATTTGATTGAGACGTTGGCCGTGCGCACCATGGCCAAGGCCGTCTACAGCACCCAAAACGTGGGCCACTACGGTTTGGCTTTTGACGACTACACCCACTTTACGTCCCCCATCCGACGCTATCCGGACATGATGGTGCACCGCCTGCTTCAGGACTTCCTGGACGGCAAGTCCGGTCCCCTGGCCACGGAATTGGACGCCGCCTGCGTGCATTCCTCCGAGCGCGAAAAGACCGCCTCAGAAGCCGAGCGCGCATCCATCAAGTTCATGCAGGCCGTGTACATGGAGCAGTTCTTGGGCCAAGAGTTGGACGGCGTCATTTCCGGTGTTTCCGAGTGGGGCGTTTTTGTGGAGGTCCCGTCCACCGGTTGCGAGGGGTTGGTTCGACTCCGCGAATTCTCCGACGATTTTTACACCTTGGACACCGCCAACTACCGTTTGGTGGGCGAGCGTTCCGGCACCGTTCACCAACTCGGCGACCCGTTGCGCATCGTGGTCAAAGAAGTGGACATTCAGCGCAAGCAGATTGACTTTGGCTTGCCGCGCGCCGAAGGCGCGGCGGCACCGTCCCCGCGCGGAGCAAATTCCCGCGGCCGGTGGTCCGACACCTCGCCCCACGCGGCCGGCGCTTCGCGCGGCCGCTCCGCTTCTGGCGGAAGAAACGCAGGCGGCAGATCGTCCGCAGGCGGCCGCGGGCCCGGCAAATCCGGTGGCGGCGGCGGCAACAGCGGCGGCGGCAGCAAGCGCCACTAACCTCCGGACCTATGCGCCCGCTTTATTTGGGCGCCACCTCCACCGCCGGTGCGGTTTCGTCCGGCGCGTGGGTTACAGGTGGGGTCCACGTGTTGTTTTTGCGCTCCACGTCCGCCATCCATTGGTGCGGATCCACAACCACTTGGGTGATTTCTTCGGACGAAATGCCCACCTGCAGCACGTAGGTGGGGTGCGTCCAATCCCAGGCGCGCACGACCGTCGGGACGGCTCTTCCGCCCGCTGATTTGCGGTTTTCCGGCTGTTTTTGGCTCAAAGAGAGCGGTACGTGGTACACGTACGTGGCTCCCGAACGCGTGCGCACTTCTACGTCAAACGGCATGGGAAAATTGCCCACCCGACGCAACTGAATTCCCGTGGAACCCGCGCCAAAGCGCTGCACCCCTTCTGCGGCGTAGTCAATGCCTTTGGTGGTCCCGGCCCAGAGCGCCAAGTACCAATCCAGCTCCATGCCGGATTTGCGTTCCGCCAATCGGATTAGGTCCGACGGTTCTGGGTGCTTGAATTTCCAGTTTTCGTAGTAGGCCCGCATGGTGGCCCAAAAAGCGTCTTCGCCCACAATGTTGCGCAGTTGCACCAAAAAGAGGCTGCCCATGGAGTAGGACGCAATGGAATACGCAAAATTGACGTCGTAGAGGTCTGCCGGGGTGGTGAGGGGCTCTTGGGCTCCGCGTTTGCGCAGTGCCAAGTATCCGCGCAGGGAGCCGAGGTGCGGATTCAATTCGTTTTTGCGCGTCAGCACGTTCATGACTTCGTCCTCCGCGAAGGTGGCAAAGCCCTCGTCCATCCAGGAGTAGGCCTGTTCGTTGGTGCCCAGCATTCCGTGGAACCAGGCGTGGCAGGTTTCGTGCGCAAAGAGCCCCAGAAATCCTTCGTACTCATCGCCCTGGGCCAACATTAGGGTGGCCATGGGGTACTCCATGCCGCCGTCACCGCCTTGAATGACGCTGAACTGCGGGTAGGCGTAGGGGCCAAACTTCTCGGCCATGAAGGCAAAGAACAGCGGCGCATCCTGGGCCAGTCGGTCCCAATGTCGGCTGCTTTTGGCATCCGGACGGTGGTAAAACTGGAGGAGAGGGCCGTTGGGAATTTGGATTTTTTTGTGGACAAACTCCGGATCTGCAGCCCAAACAAAGTCGTGGACGTTTTCTGCTTCAAAGCGCCACCAGCGAACCTCTTTTTTGGCTTTGCGGCCTTTGGACGGAATAAGATCGTTCACGAGTGCAGGAACCTCCATACCGGTAGCGCCCACCACGTAGGTTGCGGGCAGGCCAATGTGCACTTCAAATTTTCCGAAATCCCCATAAAATTCGCGTCCCACGTAGGGATCCGGATGCCATCCGTGCCGGTCGTAGGCGGCCAATTTGGGGTACCACTGCGCCATGGAGTAGTCCACGCCCTCCTTGTTGTTGCGGCCGGAGCGTCGGATTTGAACCGGAACTTGGCCGTCGAAATCCAGGGTTAATTCGGTAGTCTGCCCGGGCAGCAGCGGCTGAGCCAACACGGCGCGCAAGACGGTATTTTGGGTTTCAAAGTACAAGTCAACGCCGTTTTGCTTGAGGTTGCTGACCGTTTGACGGCCCACTTCTTCCGGGCGAAGCTTGGAAATACGGTCCGTAACGCGCTTGTCCGGGTCCGCAATGCTCCGGGACCGAACGTCCATCATGGATTCCGGCTGGAAGGCATTGAAGTACAGGTGGTAGTACACCTCCCGGAGGGTGTCGGGGCTGTTGTTGGTGTACTTCAACCGTTCCCAACCGGAAAAAGTGTGGTTTTCCGGATTCACCTGCACCGATAGGGTGTAGTCCACGTGGTTCTGCCAGTACCCGTTTTGGGACTGTGCGGCGACGGGAAGAAGGGCGCACACAGCAACCCAAAAGACCGATTTTTGCATGCCCCGAAGATAAGCGGTTCCGAGAAGATTCGCCGTTTCGGACAAAACCTCGGTCAGTGCAAATCGGTGAGGCGGTCGTTGGGCGGAAGCCCAATGGCGGTGGTTGCGGCCTCGATTCCTTGCCAAAAGCGAAGTTTTTCCAGGATGGGATTCATCAGGTTGGTCATGACGCAGTAGGCCGTGAGGTGGTCCACATGATTGTGGTGCCGGTGGTGTTCCTCTGGGGTTTGGATCAGTCGGGCCCGCTGCAGCCAACCTACCCAAACCGGCCTTTCGCTGGTGCGCAGGTGGGACCACTTGTGAATGATGTTTGCGTTGGCGCTCAACAGCAATCCCAAAATCCACTGCCACGAAACCGTACCGGTGGCAAAAAAGACCACTAATGCGATGATTGCGCCCAAAATGTAGCTGTATCGCGTTAAGTACCAGTAGCTTCTCTGGGTCATGCGGTACGGATTGGCGTGGTGCAGGGTATTGATTTCCACCACGGTAGGTCCCACCAAAGGCATGTCAGGTTTTCCATAACGGTCCATCCAAAAGTGCACGACCCCCGTGAAAAAGTCCGCTAAGACATAAATGCCCAAAATTTGGGCGGCTACCACCAAATATTCCATCCAACCAAATTCCAAATTGGTTTTCGGGTGGCCGTGGCGGTATTTACTTAAGGGACCATGAGTTTTTGCAAATTGTGCAATAATTCGATCGCTACAAGGACACAGGCTACAGCGCCTCTCCGGCCTCCAGGAGTCGAGGGCCTTTTTCGGTTTGGGTGAGCCGGCACCAAGTATTGACGCTGTCGTGCTCCAAGAAAAGGGTCCAATTTTCGTCCGCGGCGCGGTGCAGGATTTCCGACTTCTCTTCCAAAGTGATCAGCGGGCGGGTGTCGTAGCCCATGACGTAGGGGAGGGGAATGTGCCCCACGGACGGCAGTAAATCGCCCATGTACAGCAGCTTGCCGCCTTGGTGCGGCAGCAGGGGAAGCATTTGGGCTTCGGTGTGGCCGTTGACCACTACGGCTTGGAAGCCCAGCGGGGTGTCCACGGTGCGCGCGCCTTCCGGGGTGTCGATGAATTTCAGTTGGCCGGATTCGTGCAAGGGGGCAATGTTCTCGCGGAGAAAGCTCGCTTTTTCGCGTGCGTTGGGCTTTGTGGCCCATTCCCAGTGGCGCGCATTGGACCAAAAAGTGGCGTTGGGGAAGGCCGGAACCAGCAGTCCGTCCGCACGGCGTTCCACGGCACCGCCCACGTGGTCAAAGTGCAGGTGGGTCAAGAAGACGTCCGTGATGTCTGAGCGGTGGTAACCGGCGGCAGCCAGGCTGCGGTCCAAGGTGTCGTCCCCGTGCAGGTGGTAGTGGGAAAAGAATTTTTCGTCCTGTTTTTGGCCGATTCCGGTGTCCACCAGCGTGAGTCGATCTCCGTCCTCCACCAGCAACAGGCGCATGGACCACGTGCACAGGTTGTTTTCGTCTGCGGGGTTGGTGCGCTGCCACAGGGATTTTGGGACCACGCCAAACATGGCGCCGCCGTCCAATTTGAAAAAGCCGGTGGGAATGGAGGTAATTTTCATCGTTTGGCTCGGAAAAACTCAGTCAGTAGATCGCCGCAAAGCTCCGCTTCTACGCCGCTGCGAACCTCGGTTTTGGGGTGAAATTTGCCGCCTTGGGTTTGGAAACCGCGCTTCGCGTCTGAGGCCCCGTAGACCACCCGGCCAATTTGGGACCAAAACAAGGCGCCGCAGCACATGGTGCACGGTTCCAGGGTGACGTACAGGGTGCAGTCTATTAAGTATTTGGCGCCGAGGTAGTTGGCGGCGGCGGTGAGGGCTTGCATTTCTGCGTGCGCCGTGACGTCGATCAGGCGCTCGGTCAGGTTGTGTGCCCGGGCAATGATTCGGCCGTTGGCCACCACCACGGCGCCCACGGGAACTTCGTCTTGCTCGTAGGCTTTTACGGCCTCTTTCAAGGCCTCGCGCATGAACTGCACATCGGGGTCAATCGGCGTCTCCACCCGCCAAAGGTAATCCGTACTTTTGTGCCCATGTACAGAACGCACACTTGCGGAGAACTTCGCGCGGCCCACATCGGGCAAACGGTTACCCTGTCGGGTTGGGTGCAACGCCGTCGGGATTTTGGCGGCATGACCTTTGTGGACCTTCGGGACCGCTACGGCATCACCCAGCTTTCCTTCAACGATTTAATCGACGCTTCGCTGGTGGAGCAGGCGCGCGGACTGGGCCGGGAGTTTGTGGTTCAGGCCGTGGGCACGGTTTTGGAGCGCGAGAACAAAAATCCCAATTTGGCCACCGGCGACGTGGAAATTCGGGTGACGGAATTGCGCATTTTGAACGGCTCCAAAACGCCGCCGTTTACCATTGAAGACGCCACAGACGGGGGCGAGGAGTTGCGCATGCAGTACCGCTATTTGGACCTTCGCCGCGCGCCCCTTCGCAACAATTTGTTGCTCCGAAACCGTGTCAACCTATTGGTTCGCAACTACTTGGCGGAACACGGTTTTGCGGACATCGAAACGCCCTTTTTGATCAAATCCACGCCGGAAGGCGCTCGGGACTTTGTGGTTCCCAGCCGCATGCACGCCGGCGAGTTTTATGCCTTGCCGCAGTCGCCCCAAACGTTTAAACAGTTGCTAATGGTGGGCGGCATGGACCGCTACTACCAAATTGTGCGCTGCTTCCGGGACGAAGATTTGCGCGCAGACCGCCAGCCGGAATTCACGCAGATTGACTGCGAAATGGCGTTCGTGGAGCAGGAAGACATCCTGAACATGTTTGAGGGCATGGTTCGTTCGGTGGTCAAAGACGTGCACGGACTGGAGCTGGGCGCGTTTCCTCGCATGACTTATGCCGAGGCGATGCGCCTCTACGGCAACGACAAGCCGGACATCCGTTTTGGCATGACCTTCGTGGAACTTACGGACCGCGTGCAGGGCGCCGGATTCCCGGTGTTTGATGCTGCCGAATTGGTGGTGGGCATCAAAGTAGACGGCGCAGGAGCCTACACGCGCAAGCAGCTGGACGCGCTCACGGATTACGTCAAGCGACCGCAGCTGGGTATGTCCGGCATGATTTGGATGAAGGTGGACGAGAACGGTGTTCCCACCTCTTCCGTCAACAAGTTTTTTGACGAAGACGCTTTGCGCGGATGGGCGGAGGCTTTTGGCGCCGCACCGGGTGATTTGGTGTTGCTACTGGCCGGTGCCGAAGCAAAAACTCGCAAGGCCTTGAGCGAATTGCGGTTGCACGTGGCGGAAAACGAGGGCTTGCGCAAGCCCAACGAGTTTGCTCCTCTGTGGGTGTTGGACTTCCCGCTCTTGGAGTACAACGAAGAGGCGGAGCGTTGGTTTGCCATGCACCACCCGTTCACCAGCCCCAAGCCGGAGGACATTCCCTTGTTGGACAAAGACCCCGGCGCCGTGCGAGCCAACGCCTACGATATCGTGTTGAACGGCAATGAGATAGGAGGCGGTTCCATCCGCATCCACGACCGCGCCGTCCAAGAACGGATGTTTGCACTTCTGGGCTTCACTCCGGAGGAAGCCCAAGAGCAGTTTGGCTTCCTGCTGAATGCATTTGAATACGGCGCACCTCCGCACGGCGGCATTGCCTTTGGCTTCGATCGTTTGGTAGCGCTTCTGGGCGGAGATGAGGTCATTCGTGACTATATTGCCTTCCCCAAAAACAACGCCGGACGGGACGTCATGATTGATGCGCCCAGCCCCATCGACGCCAAGCAATTGACGGAGTTGCATTTGGGGATAAAGCCTCAGTAAACCTGTTGCACCATTTGCGTGTTGCAGTAGTTAAAGAATTCTCTGCCATGCATTGCAAATACCGCGTTGTCCTCTCGGCTTTAGCCGCCGTATTTTTCTCCGCAGCACTTTCTGCACAATCCACCGTCCCCGGGGTGCTTACCGCGCCGGACGAGCCGTCGGTGTGGGTGAACGCCATGGTGGATCCGTCGGTCAACGTGTACGATGCCGTAGCGCAATTTGAGGCGTATTGGAAGGACCGTCCGGTGGAAAAAGGACACGGTTGGAAGCAGTTTCGCCGTTGGCAAGCGTTTATGGAGCCGCGCGTCTACCCAACCGGTGAACGGCCCAACCCCACGGTACTGTACCAAGCGCAGCAAGAGCTGCAGGCCCAATTGAATGCGCAAAAAGGTGGTGTTTCCGGTACGGAGTCAACCACCACCGGGATCGGTAACTGGACCTTGGTGGGTCCTGTGGACGGGAATGCCATTGCGGGCATTGGCCGCGTGAATGCCGTTGCATTTCACCCTACCGTACCGAATCGCCTGTATGCGGGTGCGCCCGCAGGCGGCTTGTGGCGTTCGGACGACAACGGCGCCACCTGGTCCACCAACACGGATTTATTGCCCAACTTGGGCGTCAGCGCCATTGCCATCGACCCCTTGCATCCGGACACCATGTACATCGGTACCGGAGACCGGGACGCGGGAGACACCTATTCCATTGGTGTATTGAAAACGGTCGACGGCGGACAGACGTGGAGCACCACGGGCCTCACCATGACGGTGGATTTGAACCGTCGGGTCACCGGTTTGGCCATCCATCCCACCCAAACCCAAACGGTGGTTGCGGCCACTCGAAACGGCATTTTCCGCACCACCGACGGCGGAACTACCTGGTCTCCCGTGCAAGGCGGCACCTTCCAAACGGTTCAAAGCGTGCCCGGTAACGGCCGCCTGCTCTACGCCAGCACCTACAACAACACGCGCATTTTCCGCTCCACGGACTTTGGCGCCACCTGGTCCATGGTGACCACCGGATTGCCTACCTCCAACTGCATTCGCTCGGAAATCGCCACCACCGCGGCAGACACCAACTACGTCTACGCGGTCTACAGTGCCAACAACTACGGCTTGCTGGGGGTCTACCGCTCCACAGACCGCGGGGTTAACTGGACACAAGTAAAAGGACCCACCAACCCCAACTTACTGGACTGGGGCGTGAACGGAACGGGTACCGGCGGCCAAGGATGGTACGATTTGGCCATAGCGGCGTCTCCGGTAGACAAGGATGTGGTTTTGGTAGGAGGCGTCAACATTTGGCGTTCGTCCAACGGGGGGACCAACTGGACGTTGAGCGCCCACTGGACCGGAGGTGGCGGCAAGCCTTTTGTGCATGCAGACGTCCACGTTTTGGCGTTCAAACCCAACACGGCAGAGGTTTGGGCCGGGTGCGACGGCGGCATGTACGTGTCTCCAAACAGCGGATCGCTCTCCTGGTCTTCCCAAAACATGGGCTTGTCCATTTCCCAGTACTATAAAATTGCGGTCACGGATGCTGTTCCGGCAATGACTCTGGCGGGGGCTCAGGACAACGGTACTCATTTGAACGACAACGGGTTTGACCGCGTTCGTGGCGGCGACGGAATGGATTGTGGGATTGCACACGACAACCCAAACGTCATGTACGCCTCCATCTACTACGGTGATTTCCGGAAGAGTTCAAACCGTGGGCAGTCTTTTAATGCGCCCTTCAATTTGACGCCGTCGGGCAGCGGGAACTGGGTGACGCCGTTTTTGGTGAGCCAACACAATTCCAATGTGCTGTACGCGGGCTTCAGTCAGGTGTGGAAATCCGCCAACGGTGGAGCTACGTTTGCAGCTACTTCTGCGGCGTTGAACGGCACCAACAACATTGATGTTTTGGCGGAATCCCCCTCAGATCAGAATGTACTCGCCGCTGCCATCGACGACAAACTCTACCGTTCCGTGAACGGGGGTGCTTCGTGGAACCTGATTTCCGGATCTATGGGCAGCGCGCAAACCATCACCGGAGTTGCTTTTTCGCACAACGATCCCAATCGCATGTGGGTAACCCGTTCCGGCTATCAGTCCGGCCAAAAGGTTTATGAAACGGGCAACGGAGGCATTTCTTGGGCCAACATTTCGGCCAATTTGCCCAACATTCCCGCCAACTGCGTGGTGGAGCAACCCGGTTCGAACGGCCTGGTGTATGTGGGTACGGACCTGGGTGTATTCTACAAAGACGCCACCCTAACCTCGTGGGTCCCCTTCATGCAAGGTCTGCCCAACACGGTGGTGAACGACTTGGAAATTCTGATGGGTCCTGGTATTTTGCGCGCCGGAACCTACGGGCGTGGTATTTGGCAGTCGCCGCTGGTGAACAGCTACTTGCGCAAGCCGCAAGCCGCTTTTGCCGCCCAGCCGTCCGCGCCCTGCACGGTTGCAGATACCGTTAATTTGCGGGATGCCTCTGGGTTCATTCCCACCGCGTGGAGCTGGACCGTTCAACCCGCTACGCACGCCTTTGTAGGCGGCACGTCGGCAACGTCGCAGAACCCACGCGTCGTGTTCAGCGTTCCCGGTACCTATCTGGTTCAGCTGATTGCGCAGAATGCCTACGGCGCAGACACCTTGGTGAACGTCCGTGCCGTTCAGGTTGGTGGAGCCTCGCTGCCTTTGGTAGACCCCATGGACTTGCCTTTGGCGGAGCGTTGGAACGTTGTGAATCCGGGCAACGACGCCACCTGGTCTTTGGCGAGCGTCTCCGGTAATGCGCCCGGAACCTCTGCGGCGGTTTTGGGATGGAACGCTGGCTCCACGCCAGGCTCCACGGATGCGCTGCAGTCCACACCGTTGAATCTAACGGGTGCCGCTCAGCCGCGCCTGGTGTTTGAGTACGCCTACCGCCAAAAGCTGAACACCAATACAGACTCCCTTTTTGTCCTCGTTTCTACAAATTGTGGAGCCACTTGGACCCGCCTGAAGTCCTACGGGGAGAACGGCATGGGATCGTTTGCAACGGGTGCGTCAACCACTACATCGTTTGTGCCCAATGCTACAATCGACTGGAGACGCGATTCGGTCTCTTTGGCTGGATTGTCCGCATCCACGGGCATTCGCATCGCTTTTGTGGGTCGATTTGGGGGAGGCAACAACCTCTACATCGACAACATCAACCTTAAATCCGCCCCGGTTTCCCCGGTAGCGGGCTTGTACGCTCATGGCACGTCCTGCGTGGGCCGGGCCGTAACGTTCTACAGCACATCGACCGGTCTGCCTACTTCCTACCTCTGGACGTTCCCCGGGGGCACGCCGTCTACGAGCACTGCGGCTCAGCCAACGGTGGTGTACACTTCACCCGGCTCGTATGCGGCCACACTGCAGGTAACTTCGGCGGGAGGCACGAATACGGTTTCCGTTCCTTCTGTTGTGGCGGTTGCGCCGGCGGTCAATCCGACGGTCTCTATTTCGGCGTCGAGCACAACCGTTTGCAAGAATGCACCGGTTACGTTTACGGCCAATGCCACCGGAGCGGGGTCGGCCCCCTTGTTCTACTGGACGGTCAACGGACAGCCTCGCGGCAACGCAGGAAACACCTTCACCATCAACACCCTGAACACGGGGGACAGTGTGCGCGTAGCACTGCGCTCGTCGGAGGCTTGCGCGCCTGCGGGTACCGTAAATTCCGCGAAGGTGGTGGTCAATGTTTTGGCCTTGCCAACCGTTGGATTTGGCCCTTATCCGGCCGTTTGCCAAGGCGGTCAGCCGTTCCAATTGATGGGCAACCCAGCCGGCGGATCGTTCTCCGGATCTGGAGTTACCGGCAGCATGTTTTATCCAGCGAACGTGGGCCCGGGCAACTTTGTAGCAACCTACACCTACACCAACGCACAAGGTTGTACCAATACAGATACCGCCATCGTGCGGGTAGTATCGCGACCCACGGTGCTGTTCTCCCTAACGAACAAGGAGTACTGCATCTCCGACGCGGCAACGACCTTGAACATGGGTTACCCAACCGGCGGCACCTATAAAATTGGCGGCCAGACGGTTACCCAAGTCAATCCCGCCACCTTGGGATTGGGCACGCACGTGGTGACCTACCAGTATTCGAATTCCCTGTGCTCCGTTTCTAAGTCCGACACGGTGTTCGTGAAGTCGGCTCCCACCAAGCCTTGGGTATTCGACTACGGTGATTCGCTGTTTTGCACCGCAACCGGCGTGAAGTACCAGTGGCTGGACAGCGCCGGAGTAGCAATACCGGGCGCCAACTCCGCCATCTTTAAAGCTCAGGTTCCCGGCTACTACCGCGTACGAGTCTCCATTGGGGGTTGCTCCGCGGAGTCCAGCACCTTCCAGGTGGTTTCCACTCCGGAGACTGAGTGGGCGTCGCGTCAACTGTGGGTTGTTCCAACGGTAACTACTGGCCCCGTAGCGGTGCAGTTTGCCACGCAAGCGTCTGCGGTTTATTCCTTGGAAGTGCTTTCGTCCGACGGCTCTCTATTGATGAAGCGTTCGGGAACCGGCACCGGAAGTGCTCAGAAAGAGTCCTTGGACTTGAGCGGTTGGGCACCCGGAATCTACTTCGTCCGCTGGACGGATGCCGGCACGGCGCAAACCCAGCGCGTGGTACTTCAGCGTCCTTAAGCGTTTGAATGGCGTCCCGGGACGCCCGAAAAAGAGTGAGGCGCCGCGGCAACGCGGCGCCTCACTATTTTTTCTGACACCCATCCGGTTAGCGCGGCCCCGGGATGCTGAATTAACTACGTTGAAGTTTTTTAGCGGGCAACGGAAACCATGTGTGCAAACATGCTTTCAAAAAGCGCTATTCCATCGCTGTTGCCCAAATCGCTGTCTACAGCGCGTTCGGGGTGCGGCATCATGCCCATTACGTTGCGGTGGCGGTTCGTGATGCCGGCAATGTTTTCCGCGGCCCCGTTGGGGTTGGCCTCCGGGGTAATGGAGCCTTCTTCGGTGCAGTAACGAAACAACACTTGGCCGTTGTCGTTCAACTCTTTTAGGACTTCTTCACTGGCGTGGAAACGACCTTCGCCGTGGGCAATTGGAATTTTGAACACGCCATTTTCCTCTAGTCCCGCAGTAATCGGACTCAAAGGGGACTGCACGCGGAGGTGAACGTTTTTGCAGATGAACTTGTGCGAATCGTTGTGGAGTAAAGCACCAGGAAGCAAGCCGGATTCCGTCAAAATCTGAAAGCCATTACACACCCCCAAAACATAGCCTCCTCGCTCTGCGTGGCGCATGACCTCGCCCATAATGGGAGAGAATCGTGCAATTGCACCGGAACGCAAGTAGTCGCCGTACGAGAATCCACCGGGAAGAACAACCAGGTCAACACCTTGCAGATCGGTGTCTTTGTGCCACAAGGACACGGTTTCAACGCCCATGCCCTCGCGCAGGGCCAAAATCATGTCTTGGTCGCAATTGGACCCAGGAAAGGTGACTACTCCGCACTTCATGATGCAAAGGTACGCAACCGCCCGTTGCTCTCGCCCAGTAGGTTGCACAGTCGGTACAACATTCGAGCTCCTACATTGGCATCCCAGTCCCCTTCTGAACCGGGAGCAACTTCGTTTAAATCCAAACCGATGATGGTCCTTCCGGAGTCAATGACCGCTTCCACCAAAAACAAAACTTGTTCCGCTTCCAGCCCGCCCGCAACGGGAGTTCCGGTATTGGGGCAGAGTTTTGGATCCAAACCGTCGATGTCAAACGACAAGTAAACTTTTTCGGGCAAATCCGCCACGATTTTCGCCACCCGTTGCGCCCAAGTTTCTCCGGAGAAGGACGCCTGCTTCATGTCCCGGTCGTAATGAACCACAACGCGGGAATCTGAGGCGGCGTAATCCACCTCTTCTTGGCAATAATCCCGGATACCAACCTGAACCAAGCGCGAGATGAAACCGGTTTGCAGCGCGTTGTACATGATGGAGGCATGGGAATAAGTGAACTCTTCGTACGCTTTCCGCAAATCCATATGGGCGTCTATCTGCAACACCCCAAATGAGCCATGTTTCTTGCCCAATGCGCGCAGATAACCCAAAGGCGTGCTGTGGTCGCCTCCCAGCAACGCAACGAGCTTACCGGTCGTTAAATAGGCCTCGGTTGAGGCCTCTACCCATTCGATCATTTCTTCGCAGGCCTCATTCACCTTCGCCAGGAGTTTTGCACCGCGTTTTCCAACCGAATCTTGCCCCAGCATTTCCAAATACTCCACCGCGCGTTCCCGGTTTCGGTCCGACTTTTCGTGCCATTTGAGCGATAAAGGAGCCATCCACAACCCCATTTTCCATGCTTCTGGTGTACGTGGGTCGTACAAGTCAACCTGTGCGGAAGCCTCCAAAACGGCGGCGGGCCCGCTGGCAGTACCGCTGGAATAACTCACGGTTACTTCCCACGGTACTGGGAAAACAACAACCTCGGCATCGGCTTCGTCGAAGGGCAATCCATACAACGCTCCGGGTGCGGCGAGTCCGTTTGGATCAAATTGTGCGATTTTTTCGTCTTTGGAGTTCATAAACACAAAGGTAGTGGGGTCATTGTACTTGAATGCCCCAAGATTTTGCAAACGAGCGATTTTTCGCATCCACTCCCCGAACGCACATCAGGTACGTACCGTCAGGCGCTTGTAGACCATTGGACATGCGACCGTCCCAGACCAATAAACCACTGCTGTCCAACAGTCCTCGGTGCATCAGTTGAAGTATACGCTGACCCGAAGGGGTTGAAATCCAACATTCTGCAATTACGGGCTGAGCCAAATCATGGTATTCTACTGCAGCAGGGGCTCCCCAACGGCACCGATTGTTCCGCATGCGCCATCGGCCATTCTCATTCGGGATAGCAACGATAGTTGGCACCAATCCCGGACTGCCAATTCCGGGAGCGTGGCTCGTCCAAACGAACTGAGTGCTTTCGGGTTCAACCTGATAAAAAGGCACCAGACTGTGTCCTTCTACGCTCAATAACCCAAGAAAATGGTTCGATTTATCGGCATGAAACTCAATCAAAGTTTGACCGTCTGCATCTTCAATTCGACCGATCGCCAAGTCGTCGTTCCAAGGCATTGCGGCAGCACTTTGGTGGAATCGAAAACTGTCCAAGTCGGAGAAGTCCGATGCTTTTCGTACCCAAGATTCGCTTAAAGCAATGCACGATTTCGGGGCAATGCACACCCCAGGTTTAGTAAGTATCCGGTACGACAGATCTACCCGGGTGATCGGATCTACAGAAACCACGCGCAAGTCACCCACGTTCAACCACTTATCCGATGTGTTGTGTAGCTCCACGTAGCGCGATTCGCCGGGAAGCGGATTGAGCAACAGTTCGGTGATTTTCCAATCCCCGGGTTCTGCTGATTCAGGCCAGCCAACGACCAAAACGGTATCTAAGTCGGTTCCGTCGCAATGTTTTGTACCGCTCCAATACAAAGATTTTGAGGGAGCGCCGGACCAATCCAGTAGCTCTTCCCAGTGCAGCAACCACGTCCATGGGGAAACGGCCCAAATGCTGTCTGGAGTTATTGAATCAAGAGAAAGACGTGTTTCTATGCGGTTGATGCAGTTCATGGGGTGGCGAAACACCACTTCCAGGGTTCGTTCATCCGCCCACCGCCATTGTCTAATTCCTCCGGTCCTTGCCCCAACCGCCGAATCTGACCCGACCGAAAGCACCCCTGGCGAACTACCGCTAGGAAGGCTGCAGACCGACCAGCCAATGGGATTTAAGCAGGTTAATTGCTTCGATTTCGCTTCCCAACTGAAACCACCTTTGGATTTGTCCGCAGGCACAAACCACTCAGGATTGATGTGGCTTTGGACCACCGGACGTCGGTATGCATCGCGCAATTGTATCCAACAATAAGAGCTCAATACTTGAATTTTTCCGTGCCAAACCAGTGGCCGAAGTTGAGGGATGAAACCGTTTGAATCTCCCAGAATAGCCACCTCACCTGGCGTCCACCGCTTCGAGCTAAGGGAATACGAATATTGATTTACGGCTAAGGACCAACCCTCCGTCAGAATCGTATCGGATCCGGTGTATTGAACTTCAACAAAATCGACGGAAGGGGCTCCAGATCGTGTTGGGTCTGGAGCCGCAAGTACCTCCGTAATGCGCCATTGGGTTTCGTTCATTGGCGCCGGTTTGTCCGGCTGAGATTGGCCTACAGGTTCTGGCTTTACGCGGCCAAGAACCGATAGAGGGCCCACGGTGAATCGATTGCGGTTTGAGATTGTGTACACCGCCTTCCAGCCAACGTAACGAGCGGGTTCGGTTGGTGAAAACTCCGTGCTGTCGAGGACAAACCAATTGGAATCCAGCTTGAAGGCTAAAGTCCAGTAGTTTTGCTTCGACCAAGTTAGCTTCCACGTTATCTCAGAACGTACGTTGCTCAAGATTCCAGGATTGGATTTCGTCCATGTGGTTAAGCTGTTTTTCGAGAGTTTCCCCAGCGAAATGCAGTCACCCGATGCACCAAAACGCACACCCACGCCGTTTCCAGAACCATCTTCCGCAAATCGCATTTCGAAGTAATTCGAGCTGGAGGGGTTGAAATTCAAGACCACCTGTCCACCCCATTCGGCCGGTGGAACGATGGGCGCATCAGCCCACAGAAAGGTTTTGCCCGATGCCGGCGCGTTTAA
>CANHXZ010000013.1 GCA_947464785.1 Flavobacteriales bacterium
CTGGCCTACTGGGCGTTTTCCCGGGCTCGCAGAGCAGAACAAGACCGGGTATGGACCGGCATGGCGCGGGAGACCGCCCACCAATTGGGCACCCCCATATCTGCGTTGTTGGGTTGGCTCACTTTGTTGAAGGAAGAGAACACGGCTCCCGCCACCGTGGCGGAGATGGAGCGGGACGTGGAGCGCTTGCAAGTGATTGCGGATCGGTTTTCCAAGATGGGTTCCACCGGTCCCATGGAACCGATCTGCATACAGCATTGGTTGACGGAGGTTTTGGGGTACTGGTCCAAGCGTTTGCCCACGGCCGTGGACGTGCATTGGGTGCCCGACGGTTCCGCCTACTGGGTGCGTGCGTCGCCGGTACTGCTGGGATGGGTTGTGGAGAATTTGGTCCGCAACGCCACCGACG
Source organism: Flavobacteriales bacterium (assembly GCA_947464785.1). GTDB lineage: Bacteria > Bacteroidota > Bacteroidia > Flavobacteriales > Schleiferiaceae > CAMDTE01. The sequence continues at coordinate 410 of CANHXZ010000013.1, forward strand.
CCATGGACGGCAAGGGTTTGCTTACGTTCACGGTGCGTCGGCAAGGAAAAGAAATTCATTTGGACGTAACGGACACCGGCAAAGGAATGACGCCGGCCGTGGCGCAGAGCGTTTTCCGGCCCGGGTTCACCACCAAAGCGCGCGGCTGGGGCTTGGGCCTGTCCTTGTCCCAACGAATTGCGCACGAACAGCACGGAGGGCGTTTGGTGGTCCTGCGCACCGCGCCGGGAATCGGCACCACCTTTAGGCTCACCTTGCGCGAAGTTCCGGCCCCATGAGCGTGCCGAACGCGCCGGATCCCCGGGAGCAGGTACCGTCGCTCTACCTCCACATTCCCTTTTGCCGACGCGCCTGTACCTACTGTAATTTCCACTTTTCTACGCAGTTGGACGGCAGGGACGCGGTGGTGGACGCCATGCTGCAAGAGTTGCACTGGACGGCCTCGGTGGTTCCGCACAAGCGCGTTGCCACCGTCTATGCCGGAGGCGGCACCCCGTCCGTGCTGACGGAGGCCCAATGGCTCCGTTTGATGGACGCCGTACGAACCCATTTTGAGTGGCCGGAATCCGCGGAAGTTACGCTGGAGGTAAATCCGGAGGACGCCACGGTGGAGAACATTCGCCTGTGGCGCACCCTGGGGTTCAACCGTTTTTCCCTGGGCATTCAGTCTTTTGACGACCGCGATTTACAGGCCATGAACCGGCTCCACACCGGGGAAGAAGCTCGTTCCGCGGTGCTTCGGGCGCAGGACGCCGGGTTCACCAATCTCAGTGTGGATTTGATTTACGGCTTGCCTTTTGGCTCTTGGGAACACACCTGGGAGGAGGCTTTGGCGCTGGGGGTGCCGCATTTAAGTGCATATGCCCTCACGGTAGAACCCAAAACCGCTTTGGAGCACGCCGTGCGCAACCGGAGTTTGGTTTTGCCGCCGGACGAGGACGTGGCCCAGCAGGCATCCCTACTGCGCCGCCGCGCCCGCGAAGCGGGCTGGGCGGCGTACGAGGTGTCCAATTTGGCGCAGCCGGGTTGGGAAGCCGTGCACAATCGCCGTTACTGGACCGGCGCGCCCTATTGGGGGATTGGCCCCGGCGCCCACGCCTTTGATGGCCACCGCACGCGCCGCGCCAATGTTGCCAACAATGCGGTGTACCAGCGCTACTGGTCTGGCGCGGCGGACCAACGCCCCCAAAGGTGGGACGAGCCGCACACCGCAGAGCGTTTAGCTTGGGAGGTGGAAGTGCTATCGGACACCGAACGCTGGAACGAGTGGGTCATGACCTCCCTGCGCACCGCGACCGGGTTGGTTTGGTCCCAAATTCCCGACGTTTTGGCGGGAGCGGCGGAACGATGGAAGGCCCACGCTGCGCCGGTTTTGCTGCAGGCTGAAACCCAAGGTTGGGTGCGTCGGCTGCCGAACAACGATGGATTTGCGCCCACGGACGATGGCTGGCTGTGGTCGGACCAACTCGCACAAGACTTATTTTTGGTATAACAATCATGCCCAACACGCCACAAACCTTTGTATTGGATTGGAACGGACGTTCCGCCGAGGTTCGTCTGGACCGCGCTACAGACTGCAGCCTACGGTTTACGGACGCCCCCTGGGGCGGGCGGGCTTGGTACGTGGGCCCGGTGGTGCGTGCCCCCGTGCGTTGGGACGAATGGGTGGGATCGGTGGAATTGGGCGGCAGCGTCAATTTTACGGACCTGACTCTCAACCCCCACGGCCAAGGAACCCACACGGAGTGTTTGGGGCACGTAACCCGCGAACGCGTGGACCTGTCGGTGGCGGAGCAGCCCGGCTGGGTTCTGATGCTCTTGGCCACCGTGGAACCGCTTCAGCAATCCAACGGAGACCAAACGGTGGAGGCTCCAGCCTTGCGGGCTGCCTTGGCGGCGGCCGGCGGCGAGCACTGGGCGGATCAGAAGCCGGCGGTGGCCCTGCGCACCGGTGCGGCAGACCGCGTAGCACGCCTGCAGCGGCAGCATTCCCGCGCCAATTCCCCCTACTGGACCCCTGAAGCCATGGAGGACTTGGTGCAAACAGGGGTAGACTGGTTGCTGGTGGAGGAGCCCAGCGTGGACCGCGAAGAAGACGGAGGAGCCTTGGCCGCACACCGCGTTTTTTGGGGTTTAGAGCCAGGAGAAACCGAGGTGGAACGCGCCCGGCGGCCCCATGCGCTGCTTACGGAATTGGCTTTTTTTCCGGGGCACTGCCCAGACGGCTGGTACGCCCTGAACCTGCAACTGGCCCCACTGGCCAACGACGCCGTACCCTCGCGGCCGGTCATTTACCCCCTGGAGTGGCGCTGAGGTAGGGGTAAGAACCCAGCGTGCAGCGAGAAATTCACCCCAAAGAAATAGCGTAACTTTGATGCCCATGTGGGACCGCATATCTGAATTTTTGTTCCGAAATCGCCGCCTGGTGGTGGGATTTTGGGTAGTGTACGTTTTGGTAATGGCGTTTTTTACAACGCAATCCAAGGTATCGTATAAGTTTTTGCGCATGCTGCCGGAAGACGACAGCGTCAACGTGGCGTACGAAGAATTCAAAAGAGAGTTTGCCTCGGCCGGCAACGCGGTGGTTTTGGGCGTTAAAGACGTGGATTTTTTCCGACCTGGATTGCTGAACGAATGGCGTGAATTGGCCTTGCGTTTGGAAAAGCGGCCGGAAGTAAAGGCCGTATTGGCGGTACACAATGCAGTAGACTTGGTGCTTACAGACTCTGCCCAAGCCATGCAAACGCAACCCCTCATGTCGGGTGAAGTAACCTCCCCCGGCGAGGCCTTTGCGGTCAAACGTCGGCTCAAAGAACTGCCCTTTTACAAGGGCATGTTGATTTCCGACGACGGCTACACCCAGTTGATGTCCGTTTCTCTGAAGAATGAGGTACTGTACGATAAAGAGATTTTGAGCGCGCTCGACGCCATCAAGGAGGAAGTCGAGATTTTTGAAGCCAACACCGGTGAAGACGTCAATATTTCCGGCTTGCCCTTTTTGCGAATGGCCAATGCCAAAATCATTCAGCGCGAGATCCTCTTGTTTCTGTGCATGACCGGGGCTTTTACCTTGTTGATCATGTTGGCCTTTTTGCGGAGCATAAGAGCTGCGGTCATTGCCTTGTTGGTGGTTTTGGCCTGCGTTTTGAGCTCGTTTGGCACCATGGCTGCCTTCGGTTTTGAAATCACTTTGTTGCTGAGCATGGTGGCCCCTTTGATGATCGTCATTGTGGTGCCCAACTGCATTTTCCTCATCAATAAGTTTCACGCCGAGTACCGGGATACCCAAGACGTCAACGAAGCGCTCCACAACGTCATCAAGAAAATCGGCGTCGTCACCTTCATGACCAACGCCACAACGGCCTTGGGCTTTGGCACGTTCATCATCACCTCCAGCGCCAGTTTGGTGGAATTTGGCGTAACGGCATCCTTGAACATTTTGGTGGCTTTTCTCCTCTCGTTGAGTTTGATTCCCATTGTGTACAGTTGGCTTACCCCGCCTAAAGAAAAGCACTACGCGCATTTGGAACAGCCTTGGATCAAGGGAATGATTGCGGTAATCTTGGATTTGGTAGAGAACCGACGTCGGGAAGTATATGTAGTTTCGGCCACCTTGGTTGTGCTGGGGATTTACGGAATTTCCAAGATTGAGACCAACGGTAACCTAACGGCTGATTTCAAACGGGAGGACCCCGTCATGCAGCAACTGACCTTTTTGGAACGGGAATTCAATGGGGTGGTTCCGATGGAGATCATCATAGACACCAAAGAGCCCGGCGGAGCAGAAAAGGGAGCGGTGCTCAAGCGAGCGGCGGAGTTGCAGAGTCGTTTGGATTCCTTTCCGGAGTTCAGCAGATCCATCAGTGCTGCCGATTTTCTATCGTTTGGTCGGCAGGCTTTTTACGGAGGCAATCCGGACTTCTACGAGCTGCCCAACAGCCAGGAGCGCATGATGATGGCCGCCTATTTACCGGAGGGAAACACCACCATGGGATCGGATTTGCTCCGCTCGTTGATGGACACCACCCACCAAAAGTTGCGCATTACGGTGCAGTCGCAAGATTTGCCCACGCAAGAGCTGAAGGGAGTTTTGGATCGCGTTAAGGCAACCACGGCAGAAATTTTTCCGTCGGACCGGTACACGGTGTCCGTTACGGGCGCGGCCGTGTTGCTGCTCGAAACCACTAAATACCTGGTAAACAACTTATTGCAAAGTTTGGTTTTTGCCATTGCGGTAACCTCCATTTTGATGGCTCTGTTGTTCAAAACGCCGCGCATGGTGGTGATCTCGTTGATCCCCAATTTGGTGCCGTTGATCATGACGGCGGGCATCATGGGCTACTTCAACATTCCGCTGAAGCCGTCCACCTTGTTGGTGTTCTCCATTGCCTTCGGTATTTCCGTGGACGATACGCTGCATTATTTGGCCCGATACCGCCAGGAACTCAAGAATTCGGACGGACGCATTGCGGAAGCGGCACTCACGGCCATCCGCGAAACCGGCGTCAGCATGTTCTACACTTCCGTGGTCCTATTCACCGGCTTTGCCGTCTTTTTGGCGTCTGACTTTGGCGGCACCCAGGCCCTGGGCTTGCTCATTTCCCTGACTCTGCTCTTCGCCATGATCAGCAATTTGGTTCTTTTGCCCTCCTTGCTCATGACCTTGGACTCGTTTATTGGCCCCAAGGAATTTGATGGAGTGTTCCCCATGACGGAAGACGACTTGCCGGCCGACGAAGGTCCGAAAATCCTGAATTGATGAAAGGCATCATCCTGGCCGGTGGCTCCGGCACCCGGTTGCATCCCCTGACCCTGAGCGTGAGCAAGCAGCTCATGCCGGTGTACGACAAGCCCATGATTTACTACCCGCTGTCCACCTTACTGGAGGCCGGCATTCGGGAAATCTTGATCATCACCACCCCGCACGACGCCCCGTTGTTCCGCCAACTCTTGGGCGACGGCTCCCGTCTGGGCTGCCGGTTTGAATACACCGTGCAGCACGAGCCCAACGGACTGGCGCAGGCCTTTGTGCTGGGCGCAGACTTCATTGGGAAAGACTCCGTAGCCCTGGTGCTGGGAGACAACATCTTCTACGGCTCCGCCATGGGCGCCTTGCTGGAAAGCAGCGTCAACCCGCAAGGCGGCGTGGTCTTCGCCTACCGCGTGTCCGACCCCGAGCGCTACGGCGTGGTGGAATTTGACGCCGCCGGCAAGGCCCTGAGCATCGAAGAAAAACCGGAACACCCCAAGAGCCACTACGCCGTCCCCGGCCTGTACTTCTACGACAACCGCGTAGTAGAGATTGCCCGCAACCTGAAACCCAGCGCCCGCGGCGAATACGAGATCACGGACGTCAACCGCGCCTACCTGGCGCAGGGCGAGCTCCACGTGGCCATTTTGGACCGCGGCACCGCCTGGTTGGACACCGGCACCTTCGACAGCCTCATGCAGGCCGGCCAGTACGTGCAAGTCCTCGAAGCCCGCCAGGGCCTCAAGGTGGGCTGCATTGAAGAAGTGGCCTGGCGCAAAGGATTCATTACCAACGAGCAGCTGGCGGCCCTGGCCCAACCCTTGCTGAAAAGCGGATACGGGGAATACCTGAACCGTTTGCTCGCCTAACGGGTTTACCCACCATGCAGCAACTGAACGACCTGACCCGCTTGTACGCGGATTATTTGGCCCAAGAACTCCTAGGTCCGGCTCTGAACGGTCCGGCCGACGGACTCTACGCCCCCCAACGCTACCTGCTGAACCTGGGCGGCAAACGCTTGCGCCCGGTGTTGGTGCTGCTGGGCGCTCAAGCTTGCGGCGGAGACCCGCGCGCCGCCCTCCCCGGGGCCCACGCCATTGAGTTGTTCCACAACTTTTCCCTGATCCACGACGACATCATGGATGCGGCGCCCCTGCGCCGCGGTCAACCCACGGTCCACACCCAATGGGACACCAACACGGCCATCCTCTCCGGAGACGCCATGCTGGTTTTGGCGTACCAATCCCTCGCGAAATTGCCGGCCTCTGCGGTGCCTCAAGCGCTCCAAATTTTCAACCGAACAGCACTGGAAGTTTGCGAAGGACAGCAGTGGGACATGGAGTTTGAGACCCAAACGGGCATCAGCGAAGCGGATTACCTCCGGATGATTCAGTTCAAAACGAGCGTGCTTCTGGGGTGTGCTCTGCAGCTGGGGGCCTTGGTGGCGGGGGCTGGCGCCGAGCGCAGCGAGGCGCTGTACCGCTTTGGTTTGTCCTTGGGAACCTCTTTTCAGATCCACGACGACCTCCTGGATGCCTTTGGCGAGCCCGGTGCCGTTGGCAAACAAGTGGGCGGAGACCTACTGGCGCACAAGAAAACGATGCTCTTTTTGCGGCTGCTGGAGGCTGCGCCGGAGGCGGTACAGCCTTGGCTCCAACCGGGCGTTGATCCGGAGGCCAAGGTGCAGGCATTGTGTGCATTGCTGGAACAAAGTGGGGTGCGCGCGTCGGTAGAAGCCGAACGAGCCAAACACTTTGCGGATGCGCTCGTGGCCTTGGATGAGGCGGGGCTGGAAGATTCTGCCCTCCGCGCCTTTGCGCAGGCCCTCTGGGAACGCAAATTTTAACCACATCGACGCCGCTGTGGCGTACCTTTGCGGGGTAATTTCAGGCCTTTCATGGACCGTTTTTCCTTCTTGGGCAGTGCCCACATCGAGTTTATAGACGACCTCTACCGGCAGTACGTGGCCCAGCCCGATGCGGTGGAACCCAGTTGGCGTGCGTTTTTTCAAGGCTACGACTTCTCTCGGTCCGACTACGGAGACCTCTTGGACGAGGTGTACGCCGAGGTAAACAGCCCCGCTGCTTCAGCTGCCGGCGCCTCTGCCGTTCTACCGGACACCGTGCGCACCGAGTTCAAGGTTTTGAACCTGATCAACGGCTACCGCACCCGCGGCCACCTGTTTACGGCCACCAACCCCGTCCGCGCTCGCCGCACCTACCAGCCCACCTTGGCGTTGGAAAACTTTGGGCTGGCGCAGCAGGACCTGAACACGGTCTTTGCTGCTGCTACGGAAGTCGGCTTGCCCGGCCCCGCTCCGTTGCGAGAGATCATCGTGCACCTGGAGGCCATCTACTGCCGCTCCATCGGGGTGGAATACATGTACATTCGCCAGCCGGAAGTGTTGGACTGGATCAAAGGATTCATCCACCAGAACGACAACTCCCCGGCGTTGGGATTGGCGGAAAAGCGCCAAATTCTCCACAAACTAAACCAAGCGGTCTCGTTTGAAGGCTTCTTGAACACCAAATTTGTGGGCCAAAAGCGCTTCTCCATTGAGGGCGGCGAGGCCTTGATTCCCGGATTGGACTTCTTGCTCCAGCGCGCGGCGGAGCGCGGCGTTCAGGAAGTGGTTTTGGGCATGGCGCATCGGGGCCGACTCAACGTGCTCACCAACGTCTTTGGAAAGCCGCACAAGCAGGTATTTTCCGAGTTTGAAGGCAAAGAATTTGAGGCCGACGGCCACGACGGTTTTGACGGCGACGTGAAGTACCACCTGGGCCACACCGCCACGCAAACCCTGTTCAACGGACTGCCCATCAAGTTAAATTTAGCGCCCAACCCGTCCCACTTGGAGGCGGTAGATCCGGTGGTGGAGGGCATTGCCCGCGCCAAGGGAAACACGGACTACGGCATGGACCGCAGCAAGGTGTTGCCCATCCTCATCCACGGCGACGCCGCGGTGGCCGGTCAGGGCATTGTGTACGAAGTCTTGCAAATGGAACGCCTGGACGGCTACGCCACCGGCGGTACCATTCACTTGGTCATCAACAACCAAGTTGGCTTCACCACCAACTACCTGGACGCCCGCTCGTCCACCTACTGCACGGACGTGGCCAAGACCGTTTTGGCTCCCGTTTTGCACGTCAACGGAGACGACGTGGAAGCCTGCGTGCACGCCATGCGTTTTGCGGTGGAATACCGCCAGAAGTACGGCCGCGACGTCTTTATTGACCTGCTGTGCTACCGCAAGTACGGCCACAACGAAGGCGATGAGCCCCGTTTCACGCAGCCGTTGCTCTACAAGGAAATCTCCAAACACCCCAACCCGCGCGAGATCTACAACCAAAAGTTGGTGGCGCAGGGCGAGGTGGAGGCCACTTTGGTGAAGGAAATGGAAACCGAATTCCGCGCCATGCTGGAAGGAGATTTTACCGAAGCCAAGGCCATTCAGAAAAACGTCATCACGCCGTTCATGCTGGACGAGTGGGCACCCTATCCGCCCGCACGCCACGGCGATTCCTTCCTTCCGGTGGACACCACCCTGCCCGCGGTGGATTTGGCTGCGGTGGCCGGTGCGTTGACTCAGCTCCCCGACGGCAAGAAGTTCTTCAACAAAGCTGCGCGTTTGGTGGAGGACCGTCGGCGCATGTTCTTTGACGCGGACTCCATAGACTGGGGTTTAGCGGAAATGCTGGCCTACGGAACCCTGGTGCGCGACGGTTTCAACGTGCGCATCTCCGGGGAGGACGTCGAGCGCGGTACCTTCTCCCACCGCCACGCCATCATCAAGGTGGAAGATTCCGAGGAGGAAGTGTGTTTGGTGGACGCAGTTCCCGGCAAAAAAGGCCGCTTTGCCATCTACAATTCGCACCTCAGCGAGTACGCGGTACTGGGCTTTGACTACGGCTACGCCTTGGCCAGCCCGGAAACCCTCACCATTTGGGAGGCCCAATTCGGCGACTTCGCCAACGGCGCCCAGATCATCATCGACCAGTTCCTTTCTGCCGCAGAAGACAAGTGGCGCCAGCAAAACGGCTTGGTGCTGTTCCTGCCACACGGCTACGAAGGACAGGGTGCGGAGCACTCGTCGGCCCGATTGGAGCGTTTCTTGCAGCTGTGTGCCGAGGAAAACATGATCGTGTGCAACCCCACCACCCCAGCGAACCACTACCACCTGCTGCGCAGGCAAGTGAAGCGGACCTTCCGCAAACCGCTGGTGGTGATGACGCCCAAGAGTTTGTTGCGCCACGCCAAGGCCGTTTCCACCCGTTCAGAATTGTCCGACGGCACGTTCCAACCCGTTCTGGGAGACCGTACGGTGCGCGCAGAGGAGGTGACCAAGGTGGTTTTCTGTTCCGGCAAGTTGTACTACGAATTGGCGGAAGAGCGCGAAAAGCACGCCCACACCGCCACGGCGTTGGTGCGCTTGGAGCAGATTTATCCGCTGGACCGCGCCGCCGTAGAGGCGGAATTAAGCCGTTATCCCAAAGCCACGCAGTTTATTTGGGCGCAGGAAGAGCCCGCCAACATGGGCGCCTGGACCTTTATTTTGGAGCACTTCCCCATTCGCTTGGAGCGCATTTCGCCTGCGGCCAGTGCCGCTCCGGCGTCCGGCTCCCACCAGGCGGCGCACAAACTGCAGCACGCCCTCATTCACTCTGTTTTTGCCCATTGAACCCCCCATCTGAATTGCCATGATTCTGGAAATGAAAGTCCCCTCTCCCGGAGAGTCCATCAGCGAAGTTGAAATCGCGAACTGGCTGGTGCAAACCGGCGACTACGTGGAGAAAGATCAGGAAATCGCCGAAGTGGATTCGGACAAGGCTACTTTGGCTTTGCCGGCGGAAGCCAGCGGGGTGATTGAGTTGTTGGTGGAACCCGGTACCACGGTAGCCGTGGGTCAGGTGGTGGCCAAGATCGACACCTCTGCCGCCGCACCTGCGGGCGGCGCCAAACCGGCCGCGGCCGCTCCCGCTTCTGCTCCCGCAGCAGCACCTGCCGCCGCTCCGGCTGCAGCACCCAACCCCATGCCCGTTTCCTACGCCACCGGAACCCCGTCGCCCGCAGCCGCCAAGGTTTTGGCGGAAAAAGGCATGGACCCCGCCTCCGTGGTGGGCACCGGCCGCGACGGCCGCATCACCAAACAAGACGCTGTGGACGCCAAAGTTTCCATGGGCACGCCGGGCGCCGGCACCGCGGTACGCGGTGAAAAACGCCAGCGCATGAGCGCCCTGCGCCGCAAATTGGCCCAGCGCTTGGTGACCGTCAAGAACGAAACCGCTATGCTCACCACCTTCAACGAGGTGGACATGCAGCCCATTTTTGACCTCCGGAAAAAATACAAAGAAGCCTTCCAAGCCAAGCACGGCGTGGGATTGGGCTTCATGAGCTTCTTCACCTTGGCCACCGTTCGGGCCCTGCAGCAGTTCCCGGCCGTAGCCTCCATGATCGACGGCGAAGACACCGTGACCTTTGACACCCTGGACATCTCCGTGGCCGTCAGCGGCCCCAAAGGCCTGATGGTTCCGGTGGTGCGCAATGCGGATCAATTGGGATTTGCCGGCGTGGAACAGGCCATCAAAGATCTGGCCACCAAGGTGCGCGACGGCAAAATCACCCTGGACGAAATGACCGGCGGGGTGTTCACCATCACGAACGGCGGCGTCTTCGGATCCATGCTGTCTACCCCCATCATCAACCCACCGCAGAGCGCCATCTTGGGCATGCACAACATTGTGGAGCGTCCGGTGGTGAAAGACGGCCAGATCGTGATCCGCCCCATCATGTACGTGGCCATGAGCTACGACCACCGCATCATCGACGGCAAGGAGTCTGTGGGCACCTTGGTTTCCATCAAGGAGGCCTTGGAGAACCCCGTGGAACACCTCATGGGCGGCGATCCGGAAAAGGCCCTGGGCCTCCGTTGAGCGCGGCCTGCCGGTCATGATCGACACCCACACCCATTTGGACAACCCGCAGTTTGCTGCGGATTGGCTGGAAATGCGTTCCCGTGCGGAAGCGGCGGGCGTCACGCAGTGTTTGATTCCCAACGTAGACGACGAAACGTTGCCCGCCATGGAGGAGTTGGAGCGCGCGCATCCGGACTTTTTGCGCCTGATGATTGGCCTGCATCCCTGCCACGTGGGCGCAGATTTTTCGGACGTTTTGGACCGCTACGAAGCGCGTTTGGCCGCAGACCCAGACCGTTGGGTGGCTGTGGGCGAAATTGGCCTGGACCTCTACTGGGACAAAACCACCTTGGATTGGCAGGTAGCGGCGTTGGAGCGTCAGTTGGACTGGGCCGTGCGCTGGAACAAGCCCGTGAGCATCCACGTGCGCGAGGCCTGGGGCCCGTTGCTGGACGTTCTCCGTCCGCGCAAGAACCAAGTGCGCGGCGTGCTGCACTGCTTCACCGGAAGCCTGGAAATCGCCCGGGAAGTGATCGACGCCGGATGGCACCTGGGCATTGGCGGCGTGGTCACCTACAAAAACGCTAAGGTCATCGACGTTCTGCGCGAGGTGGGGCTGGATCGGGTGGTGTTGGAGACCGACGCCCCCTATTTGGCGCCCGTCCCGGCGCGCGGACAACGCAACGAACCCGCCCATTTGGCCTTTGTACGGGACTACTTAGCCGCCCAATTGGGGTGCACCGCGCGGGAAATCGACGCCATCACCACGTCCAACGCGCAAAAGGTCTTTACCTTAGCTCCGTCCCACGGAGGATCCGTAGGGCAGGTCTGATCCCTGAAGCAGTTCCCATGCGTTTGCACCTCATCTACACCGGCGGCACCATTGGCATGGTGCACAACGAGCGGGGAGACCTGGTGCCCTACGATTTTGCCGACCTCCTGGACCGCGTGCCGGAATTGGGTGCCTTGGGCGCCACCTTTTGCACCTCCGTACTGGAACCCCTGGTGGACTCGTCGGACTTTCATCCGAACGACTGGACGCGCCTGGCGGAGCTCATTTGGGCCGAAGCCCCCCATGCCGACGCCTTTGTGGTGCTCCACGGAACGGACACAATGGCCTACACCGCTTCCGCACTCAGCTTCGCGCTTTTGGGCCTGAACCTCCCGGTGGTGCTCACCGGTTCGCAGCTCCCCATGGGCGTTCCCCGGTCCGACGCCCGCGAAAACCTCATCACGGCGGTAGAGGTGGCTCGCGCCCGAGACGCGCACGGCAAGCCGGTATTGCGGGAGGTAGCGGTTTATTTTGAGTACACGTTGTACCGCGGCAACCGCGTTTATAAGCAGAGTTCGGAGGATTTCAACGCGTTCGACAGCCCCAATTTTCCCGCCTTGGCGTCCGCCGGTGTGAAACTCGTGTTTGCACCGTCCGTGGAAGAAGGGGCGGCGCGGCAGGCCGCGGCCGCACAGCACCGCGCCGAGGGCGCGGCGCCCCACACCCGGTTTGACCCGGCCGTGGGTTGGCTTCCCTTTTACCCGGGCATCGATGAGGCCTTTGTGCAAGCCGTTTTGAACTCCGGCCGCAAGGCGGTGTTGTTGCAAACGTTTGGCACCGGCAACGTTCCCAGCCAGCCTTGGCTGGCCAAAGCCCTTGGGGCGGCCCGCGAACGGGGCATTCATCTGATTCAAGTATCTCATTGCCGCAAGGGCGGAGTGGGTTCCTCCGAATACGCCGCCGGACGCATCCTCCACGAAGCCGGCGTGCTCAGCGCCGGCGATGCCACTCTGGAAGCTGCACTCGTCAAAGCCATGTGGCTGTTGGCGCAGGACATGCCCTCCGACGCCTTTGAAAACGCATTCGCCCGCAACTTGGCGGGCGAACGGAGCGAAGGACACTAATTTCTTCTGGAAAAGGGCCTTTGGGCCGCCGCGTTTTAGGCAGACCGGGCGCGCTTTTTGCGGGTCTGCAGTTCCTCCGGCGATTCCGCGGGCGCAGACTTCCCGCCAGACAAATCCGTTCCCAAGATCAACCGAACCAATTCGGAAGCATTCGCGTCCACTTTTTCGTCGTCCTCTTCCACCGTCCGGGAAACATGGGCGTGCGTGTACAGACTCCACACGTTGTTGTGGAACTCCAAAGCCGTGCAGTTTTCCACCCAATCCCCGGAATTCATGTAAATGATCGATCCGGTTTTGGTGGTGATGGTGCGCATTTGCGGTTGGTGGATGTGGCCGCACACCACCCGCTGGTAATCGCGGGCCAATGCCCATTCGGCGGCGGCCAGCTCAAAATCAGCCACAAAAGCCACCGCTTTTTTCACGCCGTCCTTTACTTTTTTGGAGAGGGAGAACTTTTCTCGACCCATTCGTTCCAGGGCCAAATTGATCCATCGGTTCAACCAAATCAGGGCGTCGTAGCTCCAGCCGCCCAGTTTCGCGAGCCACTTGGCGTTTTGGATGGAAGCGTCAAAAACGTCCCCGTGGAAGAACCAAACGCGTTCGCCGCCCAATTCCGCCGAATAGGCGTTGCGCAGCTTGAGCAGCCCCAAATCCATATCCGCGAACCGACGCAGCATTTCGTCGTGGTTCCCCGTGATGTACACCACCTCCGTGCCCTGTTGCGCCAGCGTGATGATGCGCTTGAGCACCTTCAAGTGGCTTTTTGGGAAGTAACGCTTCCGGAAATTCCACATGTCGATGATGTCCCCGTTCAGGATCAGAACCCGCGGCTTGATGCCCTTCAGGTAGGACAGCAGTTCTTTGGCGTGGCACCCAAAGGTGCCCAAGTGCAGGTCGCTGAGCACCACAAGGTCCAGCAGGCGTTTGTTCTTCACGGTGGGACAGGGGGAGGTTTGGTGGTGTAAGGCTGCCGGGAGTTTCGACGGTTTGACGCAGTAGATCTATTCCTTGTCTTTGCACAAAAAAGCCCCTCGGGCTGCGGCTCGCGGGGATTTTTAATTCGCCCTCAAGATGGCATTCCACCTTCACCCCTGCGTGAACAAATTATTACGGAAATGTTAAGACGCCCCAACGGATGCACCTGCAACGTCGGCACCCGCACAGTCGGCACCCGCACCCTCCAACGCGGCAATCCACGCTTCCACGCGCTGCACGTCTTTGGCATACGAATGTTGGTACAGCCAGTCCGACAGTTTTAATCCCAACGGGATGGCAGCCAAACTCACCCCCACCAGCACAAACACCAGGGGCCACTTGTCTTCAAAGTACACAAATTCCGGATCTCCAGAGCCGATGACCCCACCCATCAGGAAGCCGGTGGCGGCGGCCAAGGGCAAAGCTCCGCCGGTCATCCAGCGCTGCAGGGCCCACCAAGATCGGAGGTCATCCCGCAGGTGGTGGAGGTAGGGGAGCACCGGGGCATCCGGCCGAAGGTTGTGAAATTTGGCAATCAACGGCAAGCTCATCCCCGCAAGGAGCAAATTGAAGAGCATCATGGCCACCAATCCAATGCGGATCCAGCGTTGTTCAAAGTCCAGGAAGAGGTAGCCGTAAAAGCCGGTGATGCCTACGGCGTACACCACGCCGCCGTAGAGATTGAACAAGGCCTGGCGAACTACGGTAGTTCCGGTTTTTTTGGACGGCCGGGGTTTGGGGCCAGGGTCGTCTGCGGCCATGGACGAGGCCGGAGTGGGGGCGGTCCGACGCCACGCCGCACGCAGTTGGTCGTCGGTCCATTCCGACGCCGCTGGGGGGGTTTTGGGGGTCAACCGTGGGGACTGATCAGCCATTGTTGTAGTTTTTTCTTGATCCGATGCAGCCGCACGCCTACGGTGCCGGCTTCCAGGCCAAACATTTGGCCAATTTCTTCGTAGTCAAAGCCCTCCAGATGAAGGCCGATGAGGGTTTGCTCCACCACCGGTAGACGGGCCAGCGCAGCGCTGAGGCGCTGCGCGGCGTCCCGCGAGGTTTCGTCCGGGCCGGATGCCGCCTCCGCGGCTGCGCCCGCTCCGGCGTCCTCCCAAGACTGCGTCACCGGCCGACGTTGCGCGCTTCGGTGCATCTGCAGCAGCGTGTTCAACACCACCCGATACAACCAAGTAGAAGGTTTGGAATCTCCGCGGAAACTGGGGTAGGCCCGGCGCACCTGCAAGTAAATTTCCTGGTACGCGTCGTCCGCTTCCCAACCGTTGCCCGCGTGCAAACCAATCAGGTGAAACACCAACGATCGGTGTTCCTCCAGCAACGCCAATGCGGGATCCGGGGCAGACACGGCTACTTGAGAAAAAGAGAAGGGGAACGGAAAAAATCGGGGAGTCCTCAGGAATTGTTCCAGCCGTCGATCGCACCTCGGACGAAATCGCTGGGAGCGTCGGTCCAGGCCAACCACATGCCCACCACCACCAACAAGGCCACCAAGTGGACCATCAGCCACGCGCGCTGCCACGTGGGGCGTTCCTTCCACGGTTGTTGGTCGTCGAACGGATCAAAGGCCAGGGCAATGCCCCAGTTGGCAAAGGCTTCACCTGCCTGTTGGCGCACCAAGTAGTAGAATCCGAGGACCAAGAAGGCCCCGTACAGAAAGCGTCGAATTTTTTGATTCATGTGCATTGGATGCCGCAAGTTCCAAAAAAATTACACCACCGGCGCCGCAGCCATCAAATCCCGCACCAACTCGCGCTGAATGGCCTGTTGCTTGTCTGTGGCGTACCATTTGTGCAGCACTTCCGAGTAGGTGTGGGCGCGGTCTGGGTCTGACTTGATTTCTTTCACCAGATCCGACGCCTCCTCCGGGCGGGGCCCAAAGGTGCCGTACACCCGGCCTTCGGCGTCCATGCCCACCACCTTGGGAATTCCGCGTGCTCCGTTCGTTAGAAACGCGTCCATCACGTCCAGATTTTGGTCCCGGAACAACGCCCGAACCTCCACTTTGCCTCCCGCCAGTTTCTCTACCGCCTCCATCACGGGCAGAATCTGCGCCCCGTCGCCGCACCAGTGTTCCGTGATCACCAGCCACTTCAGTCCGCCGGGAATCGCGTCCACTGCAGCCCGGGTGGCGTCCGTCAATGTTACCGTTTTCCGAATGCGCTTGACGCGCTGTTGGTTGATGGCAATGTAGGGATCCATGCCGGTTGGGTTTTCCGGGATGGGAGTGGTCAGGAGGTCTTCCAGAAAGGTGGACAGAGGCAGCGCGACGTCCCAAGTGGACAAAAGAAAGGCCGGAGTCAGGGATTTTTCCATCCCCGCTCCGGCCCAAAAACCGCGCCAAGGGCGCGTGATGGCAGAACTCCTTGCGTTATTCGGCTGCGGTGGCAGACGCCCACCAGGCGGCTCCGCCCAAGGCCAAATCCTTCAACAGCATGGGCATGGCCATTTGCGCGCCGTCGCCGCCCGCCATCAGGGTGGGCAAGTGCAGCATCACGGCAAACAACACGAGCATCAGGCCGAGCAATTGCAGTGCCAATTTGGCATATTTGCCGGCCAACACGGCGGCACCTGCCAGCACCAAAGCAATGCCGGTGAGGTAGACCCACGCCACGCCCACGGGCAAGTACGACGGCACCATTCCCGCCATTTGATCTGCGGCACCGAAGTGCATCAAGCCGAATACCACCATGGGCAGAGCATAAAGCCATTTGCCCACAGAAGGGAGTTGATTCATCATAACGTGATGATTTTTAGGGGTTAATGTACCCAAAAGATACAAATTATTCCAAAAACCAACCGCTCCTGAATTCCTTTCTTTTCCTTACCTTTGCAATCCCAAAAGCGGTTTTGTGGGGTTTTCCAAGCCCGTTCCGGCCTTCCAGCCGAACAAAACCGCCACCTAGGAGAGGTGTCCGAGTGGTTGAAGGAGCACGCCTGGAAAGTGTGTATACGGGGAACTGTATCGCGGGTTCGAATCCCGCTCTCTCCGCCAAAACCCCTGAAAACCAGCGCTTTGCGCTGGTTTTTTTATGCCTTTTCGGGAACGAAGCTTGCTTCGGTGAACGGAAAAGGCATAAAAACACCGACCACCGAAGGTGGGCAGGTTTTCAGGGGTTTTGAAGCCCCCCCGGCACGGGATCTTTTGAGCGGAGCGATAAAAATCCCGATCTCTCCCCCAGAACGGATCAAAACCCACGATGCAATCGTGGGTTTTTTATTTTTTGGGAAACAGGAAGCTCGCTTATCGGTTACTGGGTTTTGTTGCGGACGGCCCGGATGCGGATTGTTCTACACCCACAGCGCCCGGCCCAGCGGGCACGAGCGGTTTGCCGTTAATGGCCTGCACCAAGGTGGCCGTGGCCAAGAGGGCGTAGGCTCCGGCCAAAGCGAGGGTCCAGCCGGTGGATCGGAGCAGGTAAAAGGACAGCAGGGGCAGCAGTTGCAGCGCGTGCATGCCTAAAAAGTGAGCCACCCGAAGGTCGCCCACGGTGCGGCTCCATCCCACAATGAAGAGGTTGGAGTTGTCGTTCCAAGCGCCAACGCTGTGGTTCATGCGGGACCCCATGGCAAAGCCTTCGAACGAAAACACCACAAACAGCAGGATTCCCGCGCGGATGGCCCAGAGGTAGTGTGCGGGCAACTGCGGCAGGTCCCGGGTAAAGAAGAGCCACCCCACGTAGGCCGTGTACAGGGTGACGGCGGACGCCGCTCCGGCCATCAACGAATACAGCGCGGAGTGCACGGGGGTGCTTATGTTGAAGTGCGACAGTTCTCCTTTGCCGGCCTGTAGGGCGATGTAGGCAATCTCAAACCCAAGCAAAATAACCACCGCGAGGTTGAACCACCGGACGGAAAAGTCCGGCAAGTAGGCACAGTACCACCCCATGGCCCAGGCGTAGGTGCACGTAGAAAAGGCAAATTTGAAGGGCTTGTACCAGGCGTTCACCCCCAGCACTTGGGTGGACGTGGTGCGGGCCAGCACCAAAAAGACGACCGCCAGCACCAAGCACGACCAACCAAAATAGTAGAGCGTTTCGTTGCGGAGCTTGAGTTCGGAGAGGAAGGAAAGCACGGGGTTGCATTTTAAAGGAGGAACAGAAGTGATTGATTTTGATCAAGTTGTACTGAAACGTAAAAACAATCCTTCTTCGCCAGCCAACCCGCGCAAGGTACAGAAATCGCCGGACGAACGAATCTACATTCGGTACGAGGAACCCCACCTGCCTCACTGGGATTGGGCGCCCCGATGTTCGGTTCGGGACTGACGCACGTACTTGCTTTGGTTTTTTTCGCCGGAACGTGTCCAGAAACCTTGTTCAATACCCATCTGCAGATCGCGGCTGGCAGAGGCGGTGCTCAGTTGCGGAAAGCACCGACGGTAGTCTTTGCGGGTAAATTCGAGGGTCTCGGTTTGCCAGTAGATCAAAAGTCGTTCTTCGGGCGTGGACCGTCGGGTCTTCACCTGGTTGCGGTGCAGTTCATTCAAGCCCTGGAGCAACACCCCCAGCTGGTACTCCACAAACGGCGCGGAAGAACCCTGCCGGTCGCATTGCGCCAAAGCCCGGTAGTACGCCTCCGGATCGGCCGCCACGTGCGCCTCCACCGGGACGTGGGCCAGAACGGGAAAGGCCTCCGCCAGCAGGACGGTTTGCCACAGTCGGCCCATGCGCCCGTTGCCGTCGGTAAACGGATGCACAAATTCCAGCTCGTAGTGAAATACGCAGGCCTTGATCAAGGCGGGGTCCGGATCGTGCCGCAGGTAGTCGAACAGTTCCAGCATCAAATACGGGACGCGCTCTTCCGGCGGCGCAACGTGCACCACGGTATTCCCGCGCGCAATCCCCACGGCGCGGTTGCGCCACTTCCCGGGGCGGTCCACCAGTCCATTGGTGAGTTGGCGGTGGGCCTCCAAAAAGGAGTCCGCGGAGGTGCCGTCCCAGCTGCTCAATTTTTGGTAGACGGACCACGCGTTGTGCCACTCCAGCACGTCTCGGTTGCTGGCAAAAACCACTTCTTCCCGGGTCAGCGCCTCCGCTTGCTGCAGGTCCAGGGAGTTTCCTTCCAGGTGCAAGGTGGCGTGGACGGTTCGGATGCGGTTGTGCCGACGCACCCCTGGATTCAGCGCCGAGGTTTCCAACGCCTGAACCGCCCCGATTTGTTCGTGCAGCCGAAGCAGGAGGTCCAGTGTTTTAGGCGTGAGGCGGTAGGGCGGACGAGAATGCATAGTATCGTATGATGCTATCACCGAAGGTAGGTGTTTTCGTTGGGCGGTCACCATTAGGGTGGCTTTTTTTCGTGCCTTTTGTTTCCAAAACCCGTAGGTTTGTGCGGTTGGCTCAACAGCCCCGCGTGCGCCCGTGTCCGTTTGGCGCACCCGCGAAGCATCCGACCAACGGCCCCTCCCGCCCCAACACCCGCCACCAAGGCCCCGCTTCCGTGAACCACCCCGCAAACCCCCCGTTGCCCAACACGGCCTCCCCAGAAGACCCCCTGGTGGAGCGCTTGGCACAGGTGCATCCTTTGGAGCCCGCGTCCCGCGCGGCCTTGGCCGCGCTATGGAAGACCACCGCCCTCCCCAAAGGAGCAATTTTGCAGCCCCCCGGAAGCCTGTGCCGCAACCTCTATTTTGTAGAAACCGGCCTGGCGCGCATCTACTACCTCCTGGACGGCAAAGACGTCACGGAGCATTTTGCCTTTGAAAACGAACTCATTGTACGAGCGGAGAGCCTCTTCACCGGGCAGCCCACCACCAAGGGCATCGAAGCCGTAGAACCCACCGTTTTTAGGGTCTTGCCCGCAGAACCCCTCTTTGCCTTGTTCAACGACCACCGGGACTTGGAGCGTCTTTTTTCCTTACTCTTTCGCCAAGAACACGTTCACGTGCTCCGTCGGCTCGAATCCCTCCAGTTTAAAACCGCCGACGAACGCTACGCGGAGTTGGCTCAGGAACCGCGCCTCCTGCAGCGCATTCCGCTCAAATTCATTGCCTCTTACCTGGGCATCACGCAGGTGTCGCTCAGCCGCATCCGCGCCGGCAAAAAGTCTGGCCGCACAATTTAACCCATGTTAAATGCTGCGTCCGGGGTCCAAGGGACCTTTGGGCATGCTTTCACGGTTCCCAAAACACGCACGTGCCCCGCGCTCGCTCGGCCCGACGGTCGTCCAACTGGGCTTGCGCGAAAACCGGCATCCTTTTGCGCTGTTGGTACTGATCAACGGTTTGGTGGGGGCCATGCTGGGCTTGGAGCGGTCTGTTTTTCCGCAGTTTGCGCGAAAATCCTTTGGTTTGGAGTCCACCTCGGCGGCCCTGTCCTTCATTGCGGTTTTTGGCCTGACCAAGGCCGCCGCCAACTACGCCTCCGGAATTTGGACGCAGCGATGGGGGCGTAAAAACGTGCTCCTGGCCGGTTGGCTGACCATGCTCCCCGTTCCGTTCCTCCTTTATTTTGCCCCCACGTGGTCCGTGGTGCTGGCCGCCAACGCTCTCTTGGGCCTGGGACAGGGTTTGGCTTGGAGCAGTACGGTGGTGATGAAGATTGACCTGGTGGGCGCGCGTCAGCGCGGAAAGGCCATGGGAATCAACGAGTTTGCTGGCTACTTTGCCGTGGGCGCCGCCGCCTTGTTCAGTGCCTGGTGGGCCGACGCCTACGGCGTGCGGTCGGTTTTTCTGTGGGGCGCGGTTTTGGCGGCGGCGGGCACCCTCCTGACGTTCTTTTGGGTGGGGGATACGCGGGCGCACGCCGCGCTGGAGGCGCGGATGTTGGAAGAGGCCGCGGCTGGAGCCGCAGGGCCCGTGCGCGGCGCGGCGCCCCGCGCCGCGGATCCGTCCGCTGCCGCTGCGGATCCGTCCGCTGCCGCTGCGGTATCCGCCGCCGCGGCACCCGCAAAAGCTGCGCCCGGCGCCCCAACCCGTCGCCTGTTTTGGTCCGTCTCCTTCGCCGGCTTTGCCAACAACCTCAACGACGGCTTGTTGTGGGGTCTGTTTCCCATCCTGCTTCTCAATAGTGATCTGTCCGCCGCCGCACGCGGTCTGCTCGTTGGCCTGTACCCCGCCGTTTGGGGCCTGGGGCAACTCTTCACCGGCAGCCTGGGAGACCGATTCCCCAAGCGACGCCTGCTGGCCTGGGGCATGGGCCTTCAGGGCGTCGTTTTGGTACTCCTTCCGCTCGCCAACACCTTTTGGAGCTGGGCCGCAGCGTCGGTTTTGCTGGGTCTGGGAACGGCCTTGGTGTACCCCACCTTCCTCAGCGCGGTGGCCGACGCCACTCCTCCTCAGGAAC
>CANHXZ010000014.1 GCA_947464785.1 Flavobacteriales bacterium
CACGAGCCCTTTGCCCGCAACCGCGCCGTTCTTGAACTTTTTGGTTTTGTCCGCCGAAAACAACCGCCCAAATCACACGAACCAAGGCGCATTCCACTGAGGCCGCGCCCCCCTCGTTGCCCGCTAAAAACCGGTTCGAAATTCCCGCCGTATCTTTGCCCGATTAATTTCCCCGCATGGAAAATTTTGTACAGGAAGGTGAATTTGAATACTGGGAGGAAGGAACGGGAAGTCCTTTGGTCATTCTCCACGGTCTGATGGGCGACATCAGCAATTTCCACCACCAAGTTTCTTATTTCAGCCAAAACGGTTACCGTGTTTTGGTGCCTCACCTTCCGTTGTACTCGCTTCCGTTGGCTACCACCGGCGTGAAGTCCCTAACCAAGTGGGTCAAGGAGTTTGTGGACCACCTCAAGTTGGAAGCGCCCATTTTTTTGGGCAATTCCTTGGGCGGCCACATCGCCTTGGTGTTTAACAAACTTTACCCGGGCGTTGCCAAGGGCATGGTGCTTTTTGGCTCTTCCGGCCTGTACGAAAGCGCCATGGGGAATTCCTACCCGCGCCGCGGCGATTACTCCTACATCGAGGAGCGCGTAAAAGACGTGTTTTTCCAAAAGCAAGTGGTTACCAAAGAATTGGTGGACGAGGTGTTTTCCATTGTGAACGACCGCATGAAGGCCATCAAGACCTTGGCCATCTCCAAGAGCGCCATTCGCCACAACATGGCGGAGGACTTGCCCAAGTTTACCCTGCCTACCTGCCTCATTTGGGGCCGTCAAGACGCCGTCACCCCGCCGGAGGTAGCGGACAAGTTCCACGAATTGTTGCCCAACTCGGAATTGCATTGGATCGACCAGTGCGGCCACGCTCCCATGATGGAGCATCCGGAACAGTTCAACAAGTTGCTGAGCGCATGGCTGGAGAAGACATTCGGGGCGCCGCAGGCGACACCCGCAATCGGCTAAACCCGAACGCGCCCAAGCGCATCGTTCCGTCGCTCAAAGCGACGTTCATCAAGAGCAGTTCCCGTACGGAAGAATGCCCCCCGCCCAAACGGCCGGAGTTTGCCTTCATTGGCCGCTCCAACGTGGGTAAATCCTCCCTGATCAATAAGTTGGTGGGCCATAAGGATTTGGCCAAGGTCAGTCAGCGCCCGGGAAAAACCCAGCTCATCAATCATTTTTCCATACAAGACGATCACTGGTATTTGGTGGATTTGCCCGGATACGGGTACGCCAAGGTCAGCAAGGTGCTGCGCGAGGTTTTTTCGCGCATGATTTCGCACTACCTGCGGAACCGGGAAAATTTGGTGTGCACCTTTGTGTTGGTGGACGTTCGGCACGATCCCCAAGCCTTGGATTTGGCCTTCATGGCGCAACTGGCGGAGTGGCAATTGCCTTTTGCCATCGTTTTTACGAAGGCAGACAAGCTGACCAAGGCCGCACAAGTGCGTGCCGTGGAAAACTACCAGCGTCGTTTGTTGGAAACCTGGGAAGAATGTCCGCCGTACTTCTTAACCAGTGCGGAAACCGGGAAGGGGAAGGAAGCACTGTTGGACTACCTGGAAGGACTCATCCCAGTTTTTGTCGCTCCGCAAAGTACTTAGCAAAATCCCTGAGGTCCTCGGCCATTTCGGTTTCGTCCGTGGCGCGGTCGTAGCTGTCCGCCATGGACAACAGCGTCTGGTGAAAAAAACGCTTCATGTCGTCCAGTTCCATGTCCTTGGTCCACAGGTCAATGCGCAGCGTATCCTTGCTCCGCGCGTCCCACAAACTCAGCATCACGGCCTTGGCAGGTTCGTCGCGCACCCCGCCGTCCTCCGCCGTCCAGAAGATCGTTTCGGGCACCTTGTTCTCGTCGAGCGCAATTTTCAAGTAGATGTCTGAATTTTCGGCCATGGTGGGGGTCGGTTTCTGAATTAAGGGCGGTAGCCGCTTTCGGCCAGGATTTGACGACTGTCTGTGTTGGCCATAAAGGTGCGCCAATCCGTTTCCGGGTGGTCCTCCAAATAGGACCGAACCAGGCGGTACCCCAACCAGCGGCCAATGGTGCCAGGGATTTGCTGATCGTAGGGGGTTTGCAACTTACTGAAGGGAGCGGGTTGAATGAACCGTCGTTCCGCATCTAGGCTGGTTTCGTAAAGCAAACGGCTCTGAATGAAGTACTTCCAAAGGTCTGCCTCGTGCTCCATACAGAATTTCCACTGTTCGGGCGTGTACGGAAACAAATCCGGCGCGGCGGTTTCCCCCAAACAAGCTTCCCCAAAACACGCAATTTTGCCCCAGTAGATCATTTGATCCAAAAGGGTGTAGCTGTTTTCCGGGAGTTTCGCCTGCGCTGCGGCCAGTTGCTGAAAGAGCGACGGCACCGCAAAACGGGGTTCGCGTTGGTAGGCCAAATAAGCGGGGTCTGCGGCATACGCCGGATGGTCCGCTCCCAAATAATGATCCAGCGCCAGAAAAACATAGCTGCTGTCCACCACCAGCGGGGGATAGAAGGCGGGGTCTAAGAAACTTACAAACGGATAGATGCGCACCGTGTGTTCCGACGCCCCCCCGGGAAGGAGTGTGCGGTACCGTGCGTATCCGGAGCGAATTTGCTGCCCCAATGCCGCTGAATCCGGAAAGGCCAACAAAGCATCTTCGTGCAGACCGCGCAACTCGGGGTCGTTGATCAAGCGTAGAAATTGCTCGGGCGTGAGGGATTCAAAAAACGGGGCATAGGTCTTTTGAAGTTCCGGAATCTGTGCCGCCAAGTCGGCGGGCGCTCCGTCAAAAAAATCGATGTACGCCGGATGTACCGAGGCCCGTGCGGGCGCGTCGTTCGCCGGAGCCAATGCAGATTCGCTGGTGCAGGAAGCCGTGCCCGCGATCGCAAGCCAAAGCAGTACCTTTGTGGTTCTCATGGAGCACAAAGTTACGGCCTTTATTGTCGATTGGTTGCGCGCTTATGCGGAACGCGCCGGCACCCGCGGTTGGGTAGTGGGTATTTCGGGCGGGGTAGATTCCGCGCTCACCTCTGCCTTGTGCGCCCGTACCGGGTTGCCCACCGTTTGCGTGGAACTCCCCATCCACCAGCCGGAAGATCACGTCACCCGAGCTTGGGAGCACATTGGTGCATTGCAGCAGGAATTTCCCCAAACCCATGCGCTTCGGGTGGACCTCACTCCGGTGTACGAGGCGACGGCGGCGGCCCTTGCCAACGAGGAGCCTACCTTTTTAGCGCTCGCCAACACCCGCTCTCGTTTGCGCATGACCGCGCTTTATGCCGTGGCGCAAACCCGCGGTGCTTTGGTGGCCGGTACGGGCAACAAAGTTGAAGATTTTGGCATTGGTTTTTTCACGAAGTACGGTGACGGCGGCGTGGACCTCAGTCCCATTGCCGGACTCACCAAAACCCAAGTCTACGCGTTAGCCGCGCACCTGGGCGTGCCCCAGTCCATTCTTCAAGCGGCCCCAACAGACGGTTTGTGGCCAGACAACCGGTCCGACGAGGACCAAATTGGCGCCACCTATCCGGAGTTGGAATGGGCCTTGGCCCAGCAGGAATCCGGCGCAACGAACGAGCAGCCCCATTGGACGGACCGTCAGCGCACTGTTTGGGGCATCTACCAGCGGTACCACCGGGCCAACAAACACAAGATGGAGCCCATTCCGGTGTGCGTTTTGCCGGAGGACCTCACTCAATTTTAACGCGCCAACCCGCTAGTTTCGGGTCTTTTTGCCCGACTTTTTTCCGGCAGAAGGCAACGGAGGCAATCCATCCAAGGAACGTTTTTTCACCACTTCCTCCAACGGAGTACCCGTGCAGGCGTTGGGCAACGCCGTGCCCAGCAGGTGGGCCAGGGTAGGGGCCAGATCCTTCACCGCCACCTTCCGAAAAACCTCTTTGGCGGGAACCCCTGCGCCGTAAAACACCAAAGGAACGTGCGTGTCGTAGGCGTAGCCGGAGCCGTGGGTGGTTCCGGTGGTGCTGTAATTCAAATGACTGGGCTTCAAGGCATAAAATACCTGTCCGCTGCGGCTGTCCAAGGCATTGTAGCGCAACTGCTCGTCCCCGTGCGTTCCGCACAGAAGTTCGCTCCGCGTCCACACCTGCGCCACCGCAGGGTGCTTGCGCAAGGCCTCCGCCACGGCCTCCGCATGGGCGGGCGTTTGAAATTCGGGCTTCAAATGCACCTGATCGTTCCCCAGGTGGCGGATGCTTTGGTTGGTGCCCAGGTTGGCCTGCAGCGCTTCAGCAAAGTCGCCGTCGCTCCAAACGTCTGCCGCGTAACCGCGGTCGTTCAAAAACAAAGGATTGTCCGCTGCGCCGTGGTCCGCAGACAAAGTGACCAAGTAGCCGTCGCGTCCAAAAAGTCGGTCCAATTCGTCCAAGAAAGTCCCCAATTCGCGGTCCAAGCGCACGTACAGATCCTCAATCTCCACCGCACGCGTGCCCAATTCGTGGCCCATGTAGTCCGGCGTGGAGAAACTCAAGGAAAGCACGTCCGTGGTGGTTCCGCGGCCCAGTTGCTCCTTTTCCAAGACCGTGCGCCCCACTTCCAGCAACAGGGTGTTCCCCTGCGGTACCCGACGGATCGCATCTCCGCCGCCGGCGGCATAAACAGCTGCCAAATCGTACGGAAACGCCCGCGCTTTCTGGCCTTTTATTCCTTTTTCGTAGGCGGTGGTATCTCCGGTGGTGTTGCGGCGCGTGCCTGCGGGCGTCAAGGTACCCTGCATCAAGCGTTTCACGGGTTGGCCGGCGTTGAATTCCACCAACCAGGGCGGCAATGCCTCGCCGTAGAACGTGCTGCTCACAAAAGATTCGGTCTGTTCGTCGTACCAATAAGCTCCACGCGCAAAATGTCCTCCGGGCAAAATAGCTCCGCGGTCCTTCATGCTGAAGGCATAAACGCGCGATTTCCCGTTTGTGGCCAGAACCAACTCGTCCGTCCACGTGGACGAGCGCAAATTCAGAGGCGAACGTCTGCTGGACGCATTGGTGGTGCCCACCGGCCGCACAGAAGCATCCTCCACGCAGTAGACCTCCCGGTCCAAGTTCGGATCAAACCAGTCGTTCGCGATGATTCCGTGGTTGCGCGGATCCGTGCCGGTTGCCAACGACGCATGCCCCGGCCCGGTGTAGGTTGGCACGTAGGTGTAGTGGCATTCGCGGTACACCGTTCCCTCGTCCAACAACCGACGAAAACCGCCGGTAAATTGTTCGTCAAATCGATACAAGTAGTCCGCCCGCATTTGGTCCACCACCAAGTGTACCACCAACCGCGGCTGAGCCTGCACGCTTGCCGCTGCGGCCAAGGCCGCCACCAACATCCAAAATTTACGCATCTACCAAAGGTACAAACCCTCCGTTAAGGACGGGTTAATTGCGCTCCAGCGGGAATCAACCCCGCAACCGGCTCAACCCGGCCCGCTACAGCGTTCAGCTGCCCAGTTGGCTCCGAAAGCCTTCCAATTCCGCAGAAAGATCTTCCCACTGGGCATAGGCGTGCTCCAAGGCCTTTTGCTTGTGCTCGTAGTCCGCGTACAGCGCAGGATTTTCAGCCAGAGCTGCCTTGTACCGTTCGCTGTCCGCCAAAAGCGCATCCAGTTCCGCCAACGCCGCCTCCAGGGTGGCCACGTGCTCCTCGGTTTTCGCCAAGGCCGTCTCCGCAGTCTTCTTCTTTCGCTCCAGTTCCTTGAGTTCTTCGCGCCCCAGAGCAGGTGCCGCCGGCGCAGCTTTGGTGCCCGCTTGGCTCGACGCCCCCTTCGCATCGCCTTTTTTGGAAGAGCCGTCGCCCTTTTCCAGCGCGCGCATGGAATCCAATTGCCGCTGCTCCAGGAAAAACTCAATACCGCCCAAATACTGTTTGGTTTTGCCTTCCCGGAATTCAAACATCACGTCGCACAAACCGGCCATAAAATCCCGGTCGTGGGAAACCACCACCAGCGCGCCGTCGTACTCCAAAAGTGCCTGCTTCAAAACGTCCTTGGCCCGCATGTCCAAGTGGTTCGTGGGTTCGTCCAGCACCAAAACGTTGATGGGATTCAACATCAGCTGGCACAGCGCCAACCGGCCGCGTTCGCCACCGGATAGCACCTTCACTTTTTTCTCCACGTCGTCGCCCACAAACATGAACCGACCCAGCAATTTCCGCGCGTTCTTCCGCATTTCCTCCGGCGCCGCGTCTTCAATGGTGGAGAGCACCGTCCGATCTCCGTCCAGCACTTCTGCTTGGTTCTGAGCGTAGTACCCCAACTTTACGTTGTGGCCCCATTCCACCGTACCGCCGTGTTCCAGGCCTTCCGCCAAGATTTTCACCAGCGTAGACTTGCCCTGGCCGTTTTGGCCCACAAAACCCACTTTGCAGCCGCGCACCAATTCCATATCCACGCCGCGCAGCACTTTTTTGGGTCCGTAGTCCTTCACAATGGCGTTCATCCGCGCCACTACTTTGCCGGAATTCGGCGCCGGAGGGAAGGTAAACCGCATGGCGCGCGTGTCTTCCTCGTCCACCTCCAGGCGGTCCATTTTGTCCAGACGCTTGATCAAACTTTGCGCAAAAGCCGCCTTGCTGGCTTTGGCCCTAAAGCGTTCAATGAGTTGCTCCGTGTGCTTGATTTCCTTCTCCTGATTGGCCTTGGCTTGGGCTTGCTTTTCGCGGATCTCCGCACGCAAATCCAAGTACTTGAAGTACGGCACGTTGAAATCGTACGCCTTGCCCAACACCAACTCCAACGTGCGGTTGGTGGCGTTGTTCATGAACGTTCGGTCGTGGCTCACCAAAATGATGGCTTGCGGACTGTCTGCCAAAAACTTTTCCAGCCACAAAATACTCTCAATGTCCAGGTGGTTCGTGGGTTCGTCCAACAACAACAAGTCGTTGGGCTGCAGCAAAATCTTCGCCAGCTCCACCCGCATTTGCCAGCCCCCGCTGAAGGACTCCATCGGCTTTTCAAAGTCCGCCGGATTGAAACCAAGTCCGGTCAGAACGCGCTCCAAATCAGCCTGGTACGTGTAACCGCCGCCCATCTGAAACGCTTCCTGATTTTTATGAAACTCCTCAATGAGCTCCATGTAGCTGTCGGACTCGTAGTCCGTACGCTCGGACATTTCGTTGGTCTGGCGCTCCAATTCGGCCTCCAAACGCTTGATTTCCTTGAAGCTCGACGCCGCCTCGTCCCAGACGCTGGTTCCCTTCACCGGAGGAATGTCCTGCGTCAGGAACCCAATGTTGAAGCTCGACGGTTTGGAAACATTCCCGCTGTCGGCCGCCAGTTTGCCCGCCAAAAGTTTCAACAAGGTGGACTTACCGGCTCCATTTCTCCCCACCAAACCGATGCGGTCGCCGGGGTTCACTTGAAAAGAAATCGCTTGAAAAAGGTTGTCTCCCCCAAAAGAAAGACTTAGGTTATTTACACTCAGCATTGCGGTGACAAAAGTAACACTTCGCCGCCCGCGCTGGGGTTACCTTTGCATGGAATTACTAAATAAATAACCATGGCATTTTCCAAGGGATCCAAGCTGTTCGGCATTGTACGCAATAAATGTCCCCGATGCCACGAGGGGGACCTCTTTACGAACCCCAACCCATACAATTTGGCCCATTTTTCGGACATGCCCAAGCGGTGCCCCGTGTGCGACCAATCCTACGAACCGGAACCCAACTTTTTTTACGGCGCCATGTACGTCAGCTACGGATACGCGGTGGCCCTTTTTGTGGCCACCTACATCGTGGCCAACTCGTGGCTCGGCCTGGGACTTTGGCAAACGGTTGCCGCCTTGGGGGTGGTTTCCCTCTTGCTCGGCCCCTACATCTTCCGACTCAGCCGCAGCACCTACTTCCACCTGTTTGTGCACTTTGAGCCGGAAGCAGCCGAAGAGTACCGCGCCGCCCAAACGAATCAATCCGACAGCGCGGCAAATCCAGATTCCAAGAGTTGATGCGCCTTCAGCGGAGCCAACAACCCGCCCCGACTGCCCAAACCATTCAGCACCCCCAATCCTGGGTGCTCCGGATGCCAGCCCACCAACACTTCTCTTGATTTCCGGGCGGGCCGAACCCCGCACCAGTGGTGCACTACCTCGTACGGCAACGAAACCACGCTCTTCAACCACGCTTCCAATTCTTCCCTTCCGGCCTGTGTAGGCTGGGGGTCCTCCAGACCGTCCCACGCATAGGTGGCACCCACTTTGTAGTGATCCGGTCCTAGTGCCCGATCCGGCAATAGGAAATGCCGTGCGTGGATGGGTCGATTCAAGTCCAGACCCGGAAGGTGAACGTCCAGGCCTTCGCCGCGCACCAGCGCCCAACCCAAGTCTCCCCAGTAGGTTTCCGTCAGCGGTGCCCGCGGGCCTTCGCACAACACCATCTTTCGAGCCCGGATCAGCACGCGTCCAGACGCGTCGAATGCCTCCCAAAATCCATTTGTTTGCGCCAACTGGAGCACCGCGCCCAAAACCATCCGATCCTCCAGCGCGCCGTGCGCCGCATCCAAATAAGCCAAAGGCAACAACCGACCACTCGTCCGTACAAAACCCAGTCGGTTGATTTTTAAATGCTTGTTGGCGTTGGCCTCGGTTTCCGAGATCAACAACTCCGCAAATCCAGGACGCTCGGCCAAGAGGTTCCAGTCCAAATCGTCTTGAACCGTAGCCAAATGCTCGGCTACGGGGGTGTTTTCAAATACCTGCGTCTGTGTCGTTTGCTCCAACCACCCAAAAAGGTCCACCGCGTGATCCCAGGCCAATTTAGCGTCAGACACCATGCGCCTGCGCTTCAGCACCAGCGGATTGATTAACCCCGACGCCACGCGCGATGCCACCGGAAAATTCCCGTGCGGATCCACCACAACGCCCACGTTGAATCCGCGTCGGTGCGCTTGCAAGGACACGGCTGCTCCGGCAAAACCGAAGCCTACCACCGCTAAGTCGTAGGTAGGGGTGTTCATTCAACCGTCAATTTCAGAATACAATAGCAAAAAAAAGGCCCGAATTCGCCTCCCTAAGGATTTGGATTCGGGCCCAAGTCTTTTCCGACAAATTTAGAATTCCCACAAATCGTGCTCGTAGCTGCGCAATTTGTCTTTGATGGCTTGGGATTCCAAAAGTTGACCCATGGGGCTGCCTTTTTTGTACTCTTCAATACTGCGGTCGTAGGTGTTGTCCTCCTTCGTAATGCGTGCATTGAAGTAGCGCATGGCCATGATTTGGTCAAAGGTCAAACGCGTGTGGTTGTTGTACGGGTTGTACGCGATGTTGGTGGCCAAAGCCTGACGTGCATCCGGAAACCACACCCAAAAAGCATTGTAAATTTCACCGGTACCCGGCTCTTTTACCAAAGGAGAAATACCGATGATGCGGCTCTTCATCTCCCCACGCTGCTTGTCAAAATACCAGTCGGACTTCAAATCCCAAGCTACCACGTTGGGGGCTTTGATTTGAATGGAGTCGATGTTCAAAATGATGGAGGGATCGTCTGGATCGCGGATGGTGTCCACACGAGTCAAGATGGCAAAAACCTCCTCATTCGTCAAGGGAATTTCGAACTTGTCGTCGCGAAAAACCTCGCGAATGGTCCCTTCCACTAGAATACCGTCGCGCACCACGTCAAACAAAGACTTGCGGTCCGGTTGTGGCTTCACGGGGTAGTACAACGGGTGGTTGATCTTCTCGCGCATGTCAATACGCTCCCAGTGGCGCGTAGACCACATGATGTCGTCTTGGCGCAAGAAGGTGTACTCCACGGGCTTGGAATTGACGAAGTGCATTTGCGACTTCGGCACAATGCCATCATCTTCAGGCGTCAAAACCTGTGCCTTCGCGGTCTGCACGCCTCCAAAAAGGAACGCAGCAGCGGCAAGGGATAGGTAGAAGCGGTTTGTTTTCATGGCGAGTCGCCTTAATTTATTGTACGTCAATAGAAATGTTGCCGACGTTGCTCACACGAGATCCGTTGGGCGTGGTGGCCACGATTTTACGGATCGTTACGGAAGCACCGGGCTTCAAGCGTTGAATCAACTCACGGGTGTTGTTGTCAAACGTGTTTCCCTTCACTTGAATCGGAGGTTGCCCTTCGATTTTTACTTCAGCAGAAACCACCTTCAATGGCAATTCAAACGGGAAATCAATGTATTCGGCTTCAATAGGAGCTTTTGCCAAGGAAGAAGTAGACATAACTCCACTGGACTTGCGGAAGACCAGGCCGGAGGCCATGGGAAGACCTTTGATGCGGAATTCTTTGCTTCCTACTTTGCGCAGTTTGCCGTTTTCCTCCACACTTACGTTCACCATCATGGTTTTGCCTTCAACCTTGGTAACATCGGCAATGTAGTTGCCATTTTTACCGGTAATTCCAGGTCCTGACACACGCAAGGAAGAAGGCGCTACGCCGGGAACGGATACCTCAAGAGGGTTCTCTACGTTGCGGTAGAAGACGTTCATCTTGGAAGGTGAAATAACCGAAGAAGGAGGAGATACCGTGTATTTAATTTCCGCTTGGTAGGTTTTGTCGCCACCAGGCAAAGAAATAGTTACCATTTTCTTTACTTCGCCGTTGCCGGTTCCCTGGATGCTCACTTTACCCACACCTTCTTTCACCTCTTTCACGGCAATGCCGGAGAATTGAGGATTGCGGCTGTTGTCGTAGGCGGCCAAGAATACGTCAGCTTCGTAGAAATCACCCTGCTGGATGTAGGTTCCGTTGGTGGGCATTACTACTGCCTTTACGTTGTCAAACTTCAACGTATTGGCATCAATCTGGCTGTACAAGTGATCAACAACCTTGGATTCGGTCCGGCGAACGCGAGACTGCAAGTCCGTTAGGAAGGGAATAACACCGGCCAAAGGCAGTTCAGAAAACGTGGCTTTCTCCCAAGACATTTTAGTGCCTTCTTCCGTAACATCTTCGAAATTGAAGGTTTCCTTGATGGTGGATATCAAGGCAGCGTCGCCATCGGCCTCCTTAATCATGGCATCACGGAAAGCAGTCAAACGCTCTTTGATTTCCTTGGCCTTGCCTTGTCCTCCAACGGATTTATCCGCAACCAAATAGGTCTCACCTGCGTCGCGGTTATCGCCACCCTTCAAGGTTCCGGAGCCGTCGGTGTTGTAACCGCCGGTTTCGTCGATCAAGAAGGTTTTGATGTTGGCTATTTCTTTGACGATTCCATCGGCCAAGGACTTGACCTTCAGCGCACGATCGTTGATGGGAACAGCCCGAGGATTGTCTTTCATGGAGTTAGCAATCGCAGAATAGATTACTTCCGTTCCCTTGAAAACAGTGGCTACCGTTTCGTTCATGCCTTGATCCAATTTGGTCAAGACTTTAATGATATCCTTAGATACGTTTAACGCCAACATTGCGGTCAACACGAGGTACATCATGTTGATCATCTTTTGACGTGGTGACACCTTTCCGCCGGCCATGGTGCGTTATTTTACAGAGTTAATATCGAGGGAGAGCGATCCAATTAGTTTTTCGCGCCCATGGCTGCGAGCATGTTGCCGTAAACGTTGTTCAAGGCACTCACGTTCTGTACCATCTTCGATACTTCCCCGCTCAATTTATCGGAATCGCTCATGGAAGAACCCAATTTTTCCATCAAGGAATTTTGAACTTCAACTTGGTTGGTGGTGTTTTCCAATTGAACGGCGTACAACGCGTTCAACGCCTCCATATTCTTGGCGGCGGTATTCAATTGATTGCTGTAGGCCGCGGTAGCACCTGCAGCATCAACAGCTGAATTCAAGGAACCGGCTGTTTCGCTCAAACGGCGCATACCGTCACCCAAAGATTGGATCAAGTCCGGACCGATTTTAGCTTCCTCCAACATCTTGTCCAATTCCTGGGTAGGGGACAGGTTGGAAGCGATGCGTGATTTTTTAGAAGCGGGTGCCAATTCTTCGTCGCTTTCAGCCAATTCTGGGTAAACGCGGCTCCATTCGTAGTCGGAGGCTGGCTTCTCAAAGGCGGAAATAAAGAAGATAACCGCTTCCGTCGTCAGACCGATGATCAACATCCAGTCAGCGCCCGGCATGTGCAAAATCTTAAACAAGGCACCCATGATCACGACTGCTGCTCCCCAGCCGTAGAGTTTTGCCATGAAATTCTTGAACTTTTTGCCGTTGACGTCGATGAGTGCCATACGAATGAAGGGTGTTAAGGTTGAATGGGTTGAGAATTCGAATGAAAGAGATAAAGTCTTTAGAAATCGCGCAAGTCGCGTCCTAAGAAGCTTTGTACGGTGCGGAATCCTACGAAACTTTTCGAGGTGTCCTGGTACTCGTAGCTGCGTGAACCGTTTTGCATGAAATGCGCAATGTCTTTCCAAGATCCGCCGCGGATTACTTTGCGCTTCAGGGTTTCTGAATCACCTTCTTTAGCGTTGTACTTGTAATCGGGGTTGAAGTCGGCTACGTAGTAGTAGGATGCTTCTTCCCAAGCGGTGCTGGTCCACTCGGCAACGTTTCCGGCCATGCAGTACAAACCGAAGCCGTTCGGCTGGTAGGAAGTAGCTTTCACGGGGTGGAAGCCACCGTCGGCAACCAGGTTACCGCGGGAAGGTTTGAAGTTCGCCAAGAAACAGCCGGAACTGTTGGTAGCATAAGGACCGCCCCAAGGGTATGTAGTGAGTTCGCGGCCTCCGCGTGCAGCGTATTCCCACTCAGACTCAGTAGGTAGACGGAATTCGTGCTCTTGCATGTCTTCGTTGGCGCGCAAGAATTCGCTGCGGTATTTGGTGCGCCAGTTGGCGAATGCAACGGCTTGCTTCCAATTCACGCCCACAACAGGATAGTTGTCGTAAGCGGGGTGCCAGAAGTACTTGTCGTGCATGGTCTCGTTGAAGGAGTACGTAAAGTCGGCAATCCAAACCAAAGTATCCGGGTAAACGTTGATGATTTCCTTCTCAAAGAACGAGGAGCGGTCGGAAATTTGCTTGCCATCCTTCACGTAATCGCGGTAAGAGAAGGGTTTGTTGGGATCCTCTGCGTCTTTGAAGTTGTACTCGGCGCGGTTGCTCTTGCGTGAAGCCTTTTGCTTGTCCATCCAGAAGTACAAGTAGTTCAACTGACGTGCGTCTACCATGCGACCGCCCATGAAAATCTCTTCAGGAGCCAGGTACAGGCTTTCGATAACTTCCGTGTATTCGGCAGAAGGATACTTGCGGGTATCGTAGGTCAAGGCAGGTTTCCAATCCAAGTGCGTCTGCATGGAGTCTGGGTAGTTCAATCCTACGTACTCTTCGAAGAAGGTAGGATTTTCCATGTCCGCGTAGTTGATGTATTCGTACTCCTCTACCATAGCTTCTGCCAAACGGTAGCGCAGGATGGAATCACGCACCCAATACACGAACTGACGGTACTCGTTGTTGGTGATTTCTGTTTCGTCCATGTAAAAGGCAGAAACGGAAACTGTTTTGGTAGGAGCCGTCAATCCAAAGGGAACGTCCACGTCGGTATTGCCCATATTGAAGGAGCCTTGAGGAACGTAAACCATTCCGAAAGGGTCCGACGGGTACCATTCGGGGCGATTCTGAACCCCGACAAGTTCGCCGTGGTCAGAGCCGGAGCACGCGGCCAACAAGGCGGCAGCTGCGATACTCAGGAACGAAATCCGTTTTTTCATGCGATTGGAATTGAGCTGTTGAAGTGATAACGCAAAAAAGCCTGCGATATTACAAAAAAATTGGGGTTCGGTAACTGCCTTTGATGCGCGGCGGGATTTCAATAGTGAATTGGTAGTTCACAAAAATCTCGTGCGATCCCCCGTTGTAGGCACGTAGGGGCGATGTGTTGATGTCGTAGCTGTAGCTGACGCGAAGGGACGGCATGACTTGGTACCCGGCCATTAAGGACACGGCGTCGTTGACGCGTAGGCCCAAACCACCGTAAATTTTGTCTTGTACCACGGCGTTGAAGTTCAAGTCCGTGTGCAAGTTTTGCGAAGAAGCGTCGGTGCGGAGCAACGCCGATGGCGCAAAGCGAATTCCGGGCAGCGTAGCCAATTCAAACTGATACCCGCCCATGAGGTAGTAGTGCATCACGCTGCGGTAAGCAGCCGTGCCGCCGCCCAATCCCGGGAGGTTTTGGGTGCTTTGAAGGAGTCGAGATGAAGACAGGCCGGCAAACCATTGATCTGTGGAGTAGTATGCGCCAAAGTTCAATTCAGGAGCCATCGCTTCGGCCGTGGGGTTCATGACCGCAGGGTCGTTGGAACCGGCGCCGCCATCGGGAAAAATCCACTGGGCGTTCCGCACGTTTTTGTTGCGGAAATCAACGGACAGGCCGATGCCCAATTTGCCCGGACCTACATAGGTTTGGTAAGCATAGCCCAATGCCGCGGAAATATCCTGGAAGAATCCAATCTGGTCGTTGGTAATGTTAAGCATGACTCCACCGTGCAACTTGTCCACGGGAAGTTCCGCGTTGATGTTTTGGGTCACCGGTGCGTTGTCAAATCCAACCCACTGGGTGCGGTGGCCAAAATTCAACGATATGGCATCGGAATTTCCAGCCATGCCCGGGTTGAAAAAGATCCGGTTGTGCATGTACTGAGTAAACTGCACGTCTTGTTGCGCGTGCAATTGTGCGGCTAAAATGCTGATAGCCAGAAGAAAGAGCCCCTTGATGCGGTTCATACAGAGGCTAAAAGTAGGAATTTCCCATGAATTGTCAACAAGTCGTTGTGAATTTCACAAACCTTTGCGCTGTGCTTTCCACCACCGAGCCGGTATTTCACCGCCTAGCGCAAATTCGTAATCACTGGCCGAGCAAGGGACCAAGGCGTGCCGCACGTACTGGGTTTGTTTCATGGGCACTTCCATCCACCAGCGTTCGCTCAAAGGACTTTTGTAAAAGACGAGCTCCTGTTCCAATTCGTCCAAGAGCACGGTAAATCGGAGGTACTGGCTTTTGGGCGTGAAGGGATAGTCCCCACGGCGCAAATGAACACCTTCCACAAAGTACCAGGCAATTTGTGCGGCGAGGTGCGCATTTTGGCTGGCGGGATCCAACGTCGGGTTGTATTCAAAAAAACCCAGGGAGGAAACTTTGTCCGACAGTCCGCAGTACCGGGCAAGCGCGCAGGCTTCGTCTGCGGTTAGGCCGTTGGGCGAGGGGTCTGCGTGTCCGGGAGCGTCTGCGTAGCGAATAGCGCGGTTGTTGAAGACCACAAGATCCGCGTCTCGCACGGCCGGCTCTACTTCGTGGACTTGGCCCCGAAGCATCCCCAACCGGTACGTCTCAAAATGCATGCGTTCGGCCAAATCCCATTGATCCGGGGCAACGAAGTAGGCTTGAAGACCAATGAGGCTGAGGTTGAACAGGTTGTACGGCTGTGCGGAAATAACCGGTCCCAAGAATCCGTCGGCATGCAGTACGGTTTCGTCGGACCCCAAGGAAATGCGGTTGTCCACAACACCCATGTTCACGGACTGTTCCAGGGAATCGTAGGCGCGGTACATCCAGTACGCCAGGTCTTGCGTGCCGCCTAAAACGTACGGGATGATGTTTCGTTGCAGCAGGTCTTGGCACAACCCAGCCAACGCTGCGCCGGTATCTTGGGGGGTGGCTCCGGCCGGCAAATGGCCCAAATCAGCCAGGTTCAAATCCCAAGCACCCGCGTACAGCGGATAGAAACTCCTGCGGAAGGCGTCTCCTGCATTGCGGCATCCGCGGTTGCCGGGGTTGCCGCGGTCGTCTCCCACAGAAAGAAAAGCCACGCGAACTCCTTTGAGCTCCGGCAGGCCGCTTTCCTCGCTGTGGAGGGCCAACCGATTGCCCAACGTGCCCAATGGGTACGGTGTTTCCGGCTGCGTCAGATCGACGGGGACCGGCTGGAGAAGATCAATCCACATGGGCTTGGGATTCGGTTAGGGCGTTACTTGCGCTTGGCACGTGCGCCTACGCGGCCTTTGCTGGGTTGAGCGCGTTGTTCCGCAATCATGCTTTCCACGGCGCTGGCGTCCAAGGTCATGGGATCCGTCCCTTTGGGAATTTTGAAGTTTTCCTTTTCCAACTTCAAGTAGGGACCGTAGCGGCCGTTGCGAACCTCCACGCGGCCCAGCGCCGTTTCCAACGCTTGCAGCAAGTCTGCCGCAGCCTTGTTGCGCTTGGCCAAAACCAACTCAATGGCCTGTTCTTCGGTAACGTCCAGGGGAGACAATTCCTTGGGCAGACTGACGAATTCCTTGCCGTGCTGCACGTAGGGGCCAAACCGACCGGTGTTCGCTTTGAGCACCAAACCTTCAAATTCCCCAACGGTACGCGGTAAGTCAAACAATTTCAGGGCCTGTTCCAGGGTGATGGTTTCCAAGGACTGGGTGGAGGGAATGCTTGCGTATTTGGGTTTCTCTTCCTCCGAAGCAGCCGCAATTTGGACGATGGGACCAAAACGAGCGACGCGGGCAGAAACCTCCAAGCCGTTGCTGGGGTGGATGCCCAAAATGCGTTCTCCAGAAGCGCGCTCGGCATTGGCCGATTCGCGCAGCCAGCCGCTGAAGTCTTTGTGGAAATCGGTAATGACGGACTGCCAATCCGCCCGACCCTCCGCAATCAAGTCAAATTCAGATTCCATCCGTGCGGTGAACGCGTAGTCCATGATGGAGCTGAAATTGGCCTGCAAAAAGTCTGTAACCACGGTGCCCGTGTCCGTGGGCAACAATTTGCCCTTTTCGGAACCGGTTTTCTCCGTGGCGGTCTTTTGGGTGATGGTGCCGGACTCCGCGTGCAAAACCAAGTAGTTTCGTTCGGTGCCTTCCAATTCCCCTTTTTTAACGTATTCACGTTTGAGGATGGTGGAAATGGTTGGCGCGTAGGTGGACGGACGGCCAATGCCCAATTCCTCCAGTTTTTTCACCAGTGCCGCCTCGCTGTAGCGGGCAGGGGGCCGGCTGAACCGCTCCGTGGCCGTAAACGAAACGCCGTGGATGGATTGGCCGCGGGTCAAGGGCGGCAGCAAGTCCGATGCTTCCTCGGCGTGGTCGTCGTCGTGGCCTTCGCGGTACACCTTTAAAAAGCCGTCGAACAGCAAAACCTCACCTTCAGCGCGGAACGAGTAGGGAAGTTGGCTGCCCACGAGTTCGGCGGTGGTGCGCTCCAATGCGGCGTCGGCCATTTGGGAGGCGGTGGTGCGCTTCCAAATCAATTCGTACAATCGTTTCTGTGCGGCATCCTCCCCAGCGGACTGCACGTCCATGCGGGTGG
Organism: Flavobacteriales bacterium; assembly: GCA_947464785.1. GTDB lineage: Bacteria > Bacteroidota > Bacteroidia > Flavobacteriales > Schleiferiaceae > CAMDTE01. The sequence goes on from CANHXZ010000014.1 coordinate 17,191, forward strand.
GGCGAATAGCTTCGTGGGCCTCTTGCGCGCCTTTGGATTTGGTGGCAAACGTGCGACGCTTGTGGTATTTTTCTCCGTACTGAGCGTGAATGGCAGCTTCCAAAGCGCCCAGGGCATCCTGGCTGAGGTTCACGGAATCCGTACGCATGTAGGTAATGAATCCGCTTTCGTAGAGCCGTTGGGCCAATTGCATGGTTCGGCTGACGGAATAACCCAATTTTCGCGACGCCTCCTGCTGCAAAGTGGAGGTGGTAAACGGTGCGGCGGGGGTGCGTTTGGCGGGCTTGGTTTCTACCGCCTGCACGGTATAAGACGCTTGGTCTGCAAGCGCCAAGAACGGCTTGGCCTCGTCTGCCGTGGTAAATCGGTGCTGCAATTCGGCACTCAACCGCGCGCCCTCTGGGGTTTGGAATTGCCCGACGGTTCTAAAGTCCGACTGGGTAGAAAAAGCGTTGATTTCGCGTTCGCGCTCCACAATCAACCGGACGGCAACAGACTGCACGCGGCCGGCGCTCAGGCCGCGGCGTACTTTTTTCCACAAGACCGGAGACATTTCAAAACCCACCAAACGGTCCAGTACCCGGCGGGCTTGCTGGGCGTTCACCAAGTTCATGTCGATGGTACGCGGTGCGTCAATGGCCTTGAGGATGGCGTTTTTGGTGATTTCGTGGAACACAATGCGTTTGGTGGTGGCGGGGTTTAAACCCAACACTTCCGCCAAGTGCCACGAAATGGCTTCCCCTTCGCGGTCCTCATCGGACGCCAACCAGACGGTCTCTGCGGCGGCGGCCTCCTTCTTTAATTTGGACACCACGTCCTTTTTCTCTGCGCTCACCGTGTACTGGGGCACAAAACCGTTTTCTACGTCAACGCCCAGGGTGCGATCGGGCAAATCCCGGATGTGACCAAAGCTGGAAACCACCCGGTAGTCCGAACCCAAGTACTGTTCAATGGTCTTGGCTTTGGCTGGTGATTCGACGATTACTAGGTTGCGGGGCATGGTGGAGGTTTAGGACCACAAAGTAAAGGCAGGATTTTTGGATAAACGTTTGTCGTCAACCTGCCATTTTGTCACCGTGGCACGATTCGTGTACCTTTGGGGTGCAAACCATGAATACAACGGACCAACACGACGAGACGCGTCAGGGCGAAGCCCTGGTGCTGGAGGGCACCACCGGACGCAAGAAATTGTACCTTGAAAGCTACGGGTGCCAAATGAATTTTTCCGATAGCGAAATTGTAGCCTCTTTGCTGCAAAAAGAAGGGTACGAGACCACCAACAAGCCGGAAGAGGCCGATTTGGTGCTGCTCAATACCTGTTCCATTCGGGACAAAGCGGAGCAGACCGTGCGCAAAAGGCTGGATCAGTTCAACACCATCAAGTCCAAGAACCCGGGCCTCAAGGTGGGTGTTTTGGGCTGCATGGCGGAACGCGTTCGCGAGAAATTTTTTGAAGAAGAAAAGCTGGTAGACTTGGTGGTGGGACCGGACGCCTACCGCGATTTACCCAATTTATTGGACGAGATCGACGGCGGTCGGAAGGCCGTAAACGTCTTGCTGTCCAAAGAAGAGACCTACGACGACATTGAGCCGGTCCGCTTGGGCGGCAACGGCGTCAGCGCTTTTGTTTCCATCACCCGGGGCTGCGACAACATGTGTACGTTTTGCGTGGTGCCGTTTACCCGCGGTCGCGAGCGCAGCCGCAACCCCCAGACCATTGTGGACGAAGTAATCGGTTTGTGGGAAAAGGGCTACAAGGAAGTGACCCTACTGGGGCAAAACGTCGATTCGTATTTGTGGTACGGCGGCGGGTTGAAGAAAGATTTTGAGAAGGCGAGCTCCATGGCTCAGGCGTCCGCGGTTCGTTTTGCGGATTTGCTGCATCAGGTGGCTGCAGCCGTCCCCCACATGCGCATTCGCTTTTCCACGAGCAATCCGCAGGACATGTCCGACGACGTGTTGCGGGCCATTGCGGCACACGAGAATATTTGCAAGTACATCCATTTGCCCGTCCAAAGCGGGTCCAGTCGGATTTTAAAGGCCATGAACCGGGGCCACAACCGCGAGGAGTATTTGGCGTTGATCGATCGCATTCGCACCATCATTCCCGGCTGCGGCATTTCGCAGGATTTGATTGCGGGCTTTCCGGGCGAAACGGAGGAGGACCACGCGCAGACGCTCAGCCTGATGGACTGCGTGAAGTACGACTTTGGCTTTATGTTCTTCTACTCGGAACGCCCCAACACCTATGCCGCACGCAAGTTGGTGGACGACATTCCGCTGGTGGTGAAGAAACGTCGGCTCGCCGAAATCATTGAGCGCCAGCAGCAGCACTCCCTGGAACGCAACCAAGCGTACGTGGGCCAGGTGGTGGAAGTGTTGGTGGAAGGACCCTCGAAGAAATCTCCGGACGATTTGTTTGGCCGGACCACCCAGAACACGGTGGTGGTGTTCCCCAAAAAGGACCACCAAAAGGGCGATTTTGTGCGGGTTCTCGTGGACCGGTGCACTCCGGCTACCTTGTTGGGGGAATCTTTAACGGCGGATGTACAATGAAAACTAAATATTTAGTGGGAGCGCTGCTGGCGCTGTGCACCCTTTCCGCGGGAGCGCAAACGCGGGGCGAAGACGGGAAATGGTACGATTCCAACTTGACCTTTCAGGTGTCGGAGGAGACCGTTCGGGAGGAC
>CANHXZ010000015.1 GCA_947464785.1 Flavobacteriales bacterium
GCTAGCGAGACCAATGCTCTTCGCACCACGGAATCAGGCAAAAAGGGATTCGTAGAAGGCTTTCAGTCCGGAAGGATCTGCGGCAAAAGAACGCCCGTCGGACAAAGGAACCCCCAATTCTTGGGCGGCTTTCACGGCGTGCTCGGAAGGCGAATCCGTCATGGTCAGGACGGCATCTGCAAAACGGACGGCGCCGCACTGCAGGTTTTCGTAGGTGGGTTGTTCAAAGGCTTCCATTCCCTTGGCTCCGTCAAAGTGCATTCCGGAAGGAAGTTTTGGGCCCAATTGACCCGCAAAAGCATCCGTATCGTACAACGACACCACCACTTTAACGTCCGCAAAATGTGCGTCGGTTGCATTGAATTGCTTGATGTACAGGGGCATGGGCGAACACATCCAGCCCATCACGTGCACCACGTCCGGCTTCCAACCCAGTTTTTTGATGGTCTCAATAACGCTCTTGGAAAAAAAGAGAGCCCGCTCGTCGCTGTCCTCGTACAAAGTCCCCGCGGCATCGACTATATCGCCTTTGCGCTTAAAGTATTCATCGTTGTCGATGAAGTACACTTGAAGGCGTGCTTGGGGAATGGAGGCCACCTTGATGATCAAGGGTTGGTCCATGTCGTTGATGACCACGTTCATGCCGCTCAGTCGGATGACTTCGTGCAGTTGGTGGCGGCGCTCGTTGATGTTTCCATAACGAGGCATGAACACCCGAACTTCGTTGCCGAGCTCGTTCATTCGCTTGGGAAACGCCAAGGCGTGTTCTGCCAAGATGGTCTCCGACAAGTACGGATGCATCGATTGGGCGACGTACAAAATGCGCTTTGGCTCCATAAGTTGCGGTACAGTCCGCAAAAATACGCAATTTTACGGCGCAAAACGCACTTTTTATGGAGATTGTATCATCTCAAGCCGCGCTGCGGAACATGCTTGCGCGCTGGAAACAAGGCGATTCGGTCTCCGTGGGCTTTGTGCCCACCATGGGGGCGCTACACGATGGGCACTTGGCCTTGGTGCGTGCAGCTCAAGCAGAAAACACCCGCGTGGTGGTCAGTATTTTCGTGAACCCCACCCAATTCAACAACCCCAACGATTTGGCGTCTTATCCGCGCACCACAGACGCGGATTGCGCAGCACTGGAAGCTTTGGGCACAGACGCGGTCTATTTCCCGGTTGCGGAAGAGTTGTACCCCAACGGCATGCAGGCGGCCCACTACGACTTGTTGGGCCTGGACACGCGCATGGAAGGAGCGGCGCGGCCGGGTCACTTTCAAGGCGTTGCCACGGTGGTGGACGCCCTCTTCCACCACGTGGAACCGGATCGCGCTTATTTTGGCGCCAAGGACTTTCAGCAGGTGGCGGTGATTCGGCAGTTGGTGGCCCTCCGCGAGGGACTGCCCCTTGTTGTGGCTTGCGCCACGGTTCGCGAGGCCGACGGTCTGGCGATGAGCAGCCGGAATTTGTTGTTGACAACGGAGCAACGGGCGGCGGCGCCCCGCATTTATGCGGGGCTGCGGCTTGCCGCAGCGGCGTTGCGCGCCGGCGCAACGCCCGCCGCCGCCCGCATGCAGTTTGAAAACCACGTGCACCAATCGGCGGAACTGAAGGTGGAATACCTGGACTTGGCCCATCCGTTTACGTTGGAATTGCTGCCGGATCACCAAGTTTTGAGCGCGGAAACCTCGGCCCATTATTTTGCCGTAGTGCGCGCCGGAAACGTCCGCCTCATCGACAACCTTCCGGTGGAATAACCTACCTTTGCCGCCATGTTGCTGGAATTGCTCAAATCCAAAATCCACCGCGTGCGCGTCACGGGAGCGGACCTCAATTACATCGGTTCCATAACCATAGATCGCACCTTGATGGCGGCAGCGCAGCTGGTGGAAGGAGAAAAAGTCAGCATCGTCAACATCAACAACGGCGAGCGACTGGACACCTACGCCATCCCGGGTCCTGCTGGGAGCGGGGCCATCACCTTGAACGGGCCCGCTGCTAGAAAAGTACAAGCCGGTGATCTGATCATCATTTTGGCCTATTGCCACGTTGACGCTGCAGAGGCCGCGTCGCACACCCCCATCTTGGTTTTCCCAGACGAACAGACCAACCTTTTGAAATAATCCGCATCCCAGCGTTGAGCAGGATCCCTATGGCCAAGCAAATCATCAAAACACTGGTCCTACTGGGACTGACCGCCGGACTTTTGGCCTTTGCCTTCCAAGGAATGGATCCTCGGGAGCTGTGGGACGGCATGCGCAAAGCCAATCCCTATTTGGTATCGTTGAGCATCGGTTTGGGCTACTTGGCGGTGGTGTTTCGCGCCTACCGCTGGCGCATTGTGTTGCGCTCCATCGAACATCCGGTTAGTGCGCCTGCCGCGGTACACTCGGTTGCCTTGTCCTACCTGGTCAACTTGGTGGTGCCGCGAGGCGGCGAAGTGGCACGGTGCACGGCCATTCAACAGTCCGGAGGCGTTCCGGTGGATAAAGCCTTGGGTACGGTGGTCATGGAACGCATCATTGATCTGATGATGTCTTTGATACTCGTAGCCGTGGTTTTGGGGTTGAATTGGGACGAACTTCAAGCCTTGCCCAACGCCGTGACCGAATTTGGTCGTGCCAATGGAACTGAGGACCGCGCCTCCGTTGCGGCAGAAACGGGCGACGTTGCTTCGGCAGGGTTTCCCGCGTGGGGATGGCTGCTGTTGGCGCTTGCCGCAATTGGAGCCGCAACCTTTTGGGCCGTGCGTCGGTGGGGCTGGATTCAAATCAAAAGCAAGGTATTTGACTTTGTGCAAGGACTGCTCGCCGGGCTCCGTTCCGTCGCCCGTCTGGACAACCCCGCCGGGTTTTGGGGACACACCTTGGGCATTTGGGCCTGCTACTTCTTGATGGTCTACATCATGTTCTTTGCATTGCCGGCAACGTCCAACATCACGGTGGCACACGCCCTGTTTGTGATGATGTCCGCTACGTTCAGTTACATTGTACCGGCGCCCGGTGGCTTTGGAACGTACCACGTATTCGTCACCTCGGCTTTGTGGGTCACCGGAGTGCCCATGGCCGACGGCCTGATCTTCGCGACGGTGGTTCACTCGTCCCAAACCGCGATGATGCTGTTGTCCGGCACCGTCGGTTTTGCGGGCCTGGCTTTCCTGCGCAAAAAAACCAGCGACGGTGGCCAAGGTTAAAAAGGCCTGGATGTGTCAGGCGTGCGGCACCGCTCACGCCCAATGGCAGGGACAGTGCAAAAGCTGCCGTGCTTGGAACACCTTGGTGGAGGAGGTTACGGAGACCGCAGACTCCCGTACCCCGCGTTTTGTGGATCCGGACTCCGGCAAACGAAGCGTTCCCCGGCCGCTTTCTGAGGTCACCTTGGGCTTGGAAACACGCACCGCCACCGGCGACGGTGAGTTGGACCGCGTCCTGGGCGGCGGACTGGTCCCCGGCTCTTTGGTACTGCTGGGTGGCGAACCGGGAATTGGCAAATCCACCCTGATGCTCCAGCTCGCCTTGCGGTTGCCGCAACGCGTTCTCTACGTCTCCGGAGAAGAAAGCGCGCAACAAATCCGCATGCGGGCAGACCGCATTGGCTTTGAAGGCGAGGGTTGCTCCATCCTGACGGAAACCTCCACCTCCTCCATCTTGGAACACGCAGAAAAAATGCGTCCGGAGGTCTTGGTGATTGACTCCATCCAAACCCTGCACAGTCCGGCATTGGAGGCCGCTCCCGGCAGCGTTTCCCAAATCCGGGAGAGCGCCGCGGAGTTTTTGCGCTACGCCAAAAGCCACAATGTGCCGGTCTTGCTCATTGGGCACATCACCAAAGAGGGAACCCTAGCGGGTCCCAAGGTTTTGGAGCACATGGTGGACGTTGTTTTGCAATTTGAAGGCGACCAAAACCACCTTTATAGACTCCTGCGCGCCCACAAAAACCGATTCGGTTCCACGGCGGAAATTGGCTTGTACCAGATGGACGCCGCCGGATTGGTGCCCGTGTTGAATCCGTCGGGTTTCCTGCTTTCCCAACGTTCCGAAGAATTGAGCGGGACGGCCGTTGGCGTGATGATGGAAGGCGCGCGCCCCTTATTGCTGGAGGTTCAGGCCTTGGTCAGCACGGCGGTTTACGGCACGCCGCAACGATCTTCCACCGGTTTCGACGCCCGTCGGCTCAACATGCTGCTGGCGGTGTTGGAAAAACGATGCGGATTTCGCTTGGGATCCAAGGACGTATTCCTCAACATCACGGGCGGGCTCCGCGTGGACGACCCCGCTTTGGACTTGGCCGTGGTTGCGGCCATCCTCAGTTCCGACACGGACCAAGCCCTGCCCAAAGGCGTTTGTTTTGCAGGCGAAGTGGGTTTGGCCGGCGAAATTCGTTCGGTACAGCGGCTGGATCAGCGCGCCGCAGAAGCACAAAAACTGGGCTTTGATACCTTGTTTACCGCAGCCCAGCCCGGACTCAAGTCCAATGCCTTCCCCGGTTTGCTGGTGGTTCCCGTTCAGAAAATGGAGCACCTGGTCAGCGCCCTTTTTGGGTAAGTACCGCCTTACTTTTTGGGAGCCGACGGCTGCACCAAGTTGGCCAAGGCGTCTAAACGCGGGCTGATGATGATTTCCGTACGGCGGTTCTTGGCTTTGTTTTCCGGGGTATCGTTGGGCACGAGCGGTTGGAATTCTCCGCGTCCCACGGCACTGACGCGCGCCGCATCTACTCCCTTTCCGGTCAAAATCTTGGTCACGGCGGTAGCCCGCATCACGGACAAATCCCAATTGTCCAAAACTTGTCCGGCACCGCGGTAGGCATCGTTGTCCGTGTGGCCTTCCACCTCAATCCGAACGTCCTTGTTGGACGCCAGCACCTTGGCCAACCGCTCCAAGGCCAGGCGACCTTTGTCTTTAACGGTCCAACTTCCGCTGTTGAACAACAGAGAGTTGTCCATGGACACGTACACTTTTCCGTTTTTCAGAGACACCGTAAGCCCTTGGCCTTGGAAACCCAGGAGGGCGTCTGCTACGCTTTTTTGAACGTATTGCACTAGTGAATCTTTGCGGGCAATCTCGGACTCCAATTCCACCACCCGTCGTTCGCGGGTTTGCAGGGCCACGGCCACTTCCTCCAAGCGCGCTTGTTCTGCCTTGAGGGCTTCCTCCTTTAGCTCCAACTCAGACTGCAGGCGTTCCATGCGGACCAACATGGCCTTTGTTTCGTTCAAATTCGCGGAACTCAGCCGATCCTTGTTCTTGGTGAGGTAGTCGAAATTGGCTTCCAAATCGGTCAGCGAACGGCGTGTTTTACGCACGTCGGAGGCCAAACGGGCGGTGTCTTCTTGAAGGGTTGTGGCCAATTGCTGCACGGTGCGCAGATTGGATTGGGTTTCCGTCAGGCGAACTTGAAGCGCGTCGGACTGCGTGCGCAACGCGTCGTTTTCGGTTTGCAAAACTTCTGCGCGGGTTTGCAGTTCGGTGTGCACCGCGGGTGCAACGCACGCTGTGGCGGCAAGAACGATCAAGGCGCTGGAAAACAGTCGGAAGTAGTTCATGGTTCAAAGGTAAACAATCGTTGATGCAGACCGAACAACCTCACCACTCCGCCCGTACGGGGCAGTGATCGGAGAGGAATGCCATCGGGAGGTGCCTGCAATCCTGCAACTTTTGGGCCAAAGCGGGAGCCAGCCAAGCGTAGTCTATGCGCCAACCGGCATTTCGCTCGCGCGCACCACCGTAGGCAGACCACCAGGTGTAGGCGTGTGCAGCCTGCGGATTCAGTGCGCGAAAACCGTCCATCCAACCGGCAGCCGCCCATTGATCCATCCAGGCAGACTCCTCCGCATTGAAGCCCGGAATGCCCCACATTCGTGCGGGATTGTGGATGTCCAGTGGGGCGTGGCACACGTTGAAATCGCCCAAAACGGCCGTGGGTTGCTCCAACCACCGGCGTTCTTCGGAACGTGCGGCAAAATCGGTTAAAAAGTCCAGCTTAGCTCCCTGGCGTTCCGCAGAAGAGGAGCCGCTGGGGAAATAAGCAGAAACCACGCGCGTGGTGCCCCATCGGGCCTCCAAAACGCGCCCTTCGGCGTCCCACCGGTCCACGCCCATGCCCGGAAAAACCTCATCCGCCGGTAATTTTGACCACAATGCTGTACCGCTGTAGCCCTTGCGCTCGGCCGGAAAAAAATACCAATGGCCGTATTCCAGCAACTCCGCGGGCACCTGCTCCGGCAGCGCACGCACCTCCTGAAAGGCGATTACATCGGCCTGTAAAGCAGACATCCACGCCGCCAACCCCTTTCGGTTGGCGGCGCGGATGCCGTTTAAATTAAGGGTAGCGACCCGCACGGGGCCTCCCTCAGTTCAGAACCACCTTGGCTTCGCCCAGCTTGCGACCCTCCGAGAAGAGCTCCAAAGTGTAGGCGCCTTTGGCCAGTGTAGATTTTACATCCATCGAAGCACACGCCTGGGTAGCGTCGCCGTTGAAGCTCAACTCAGACTTACTGGAAAACAACTGCTCCTTGCCGTCCACAGTAAAGGTGTTGTCACCCGAACCGGCCAATACGCGATTCTCAGGAGTGTTCACGCGGAAATAAACCGTGTGGTTGCCCTTTTTGGCCAACGCATTGGCGCCCACCGTAAAGCAAACTTTCAAACGATTCACTTTGCCAGCAGCCGTAGATTCCTTCTCCTCGCCGGATTTCTTCACCACCATGCCCATGCCTTCGATGCCGGACAGCTTGAGGCGAGCGCCTTCGGCGCGATCCTTAGACAAGCGGTCGTTGGTCTGGCTCAATTCCTCGTTCTTGGTACGTTCCTTGGAGAATTCGCCTTCCAAACTCACCTTTTCGGTGTTCAGAACGCCGTAAGCACGGTTGACGCTGTCCACCTGGCCGCGCAAACGGTCCACCGTCTTGCGCAAAGTGGCAACTTGGGAGCGCAATTCAGCCATGGCGCGTGAATTGGAAGCATTCGTGCTTTTGGCTTTCGCAATCAAATCGTTCAAACGAGCGGTCTCGTCCAAGATGTACGAATTCAGGGAGTCGTTCTGGGTAGTTTGCGCCATCAAATCGGCCTTGGCATCTTCCAATTGACTGATCAATAACTCTTTGTCCGAGGTAATCACCTGTACTTCGGTCTTGGTGTTGTACAGTTGGTAGGCCAGTACCGCTACAACCAAAAGCAAAATACCAATGATGGCTTTTGCTGTGTTAGACGTTTTTCCGCTCATAATCGACTATTTTGCCGCAAATGTACCGCATTTCTTTGAGCGCTGCACCCCTATTCTTCCCCAAATCAATCGTTTCTGTACCGTGAAATCGCTTTCGACTGCCCCTTTGCCTGTGCTGCGCTCCCGCGTTCATGCCCTGTTCCACGGGGTAGAAACCGCCCTCTTTCCTGCCTCATGCCCTGCGTGCGGCTTCCTCCCGTTGCCGCCGGAATCCCAGTGGTGCACCCAATGCGACGATGCGCTCCCGTGGCGTCCGTTAGCGGCGGGGCCGCCGTCTGCGTTGCTCACCCCCCTGCGGGCGGCCTTGGACTTCCGAGCGGGCCCTACCCGAACGCTGCTCCACCACTTGAAGTACCGCAACAGACCCGAGCTGGCTTTTGCCTTGGGCCAAGCAGCAGCTCGTCGGTTTGCTCCTCCCCCGGCACACGCCCGGCTCGTCCCCGTGCCCATCACCCCCGATAAATTGAAACGTAGGGGGTACAACCAAGCCGAACGTTTTGCCGCCGGATTGGCGTCCGTTTGGCACGTGCCGGTAGATCCATCGGTGTTGGTTCGACGCGTTCAGCACCAATCCCTTACGGAACTGGATCGCTCCACCCGGCTTCAGGAGGCGCACTCTGCCTTTTCTTTGGCGGACGGCGCCCAAAACCGAGCGCCGGGCCAATACTGGGTTTTGGTGGACGATACCTTGACCACGGGAGCAACGCTGCACGCCTGCGCCGTGGCTTTGACCCGGATTCGGCCGAGCGGCGTGGAAGGATTTTGCGTTGCCTGGGCACCTTAGCACTGGAGCGCAGCAACCGTACTTGGGGATTCGGTGCAGGACTTTTCGAGTACCTTTGAACTTGTGCGCCTTCGCTCCACCTTCCTGACCAACGCGGCCGCCGCGGCTGCTGGGTTCATCGCCCTGCACGGCTGTGCCTTGCCGGCGGCTCCAACCGGCGGCCCCAAGGACGAGACCCCTCCCCAAATTACCCAATCGGAGCCTGCCCACACCCAAGTTGGGGTCAGCCCCCAAGAAATTCGCATCCAGTTCAATGAATTCGTTGCCTTGGGAAGCAACGGCGGCAGGCCCATCTCCTCCCCTCCCTTGCCCGGCACGGTACGCGTCACCCTCCAAGGAAAATCCGCGCGGATCCTTTGGGAGGGCGGCTCGCTTTTGCCCGACGCCACCTACTCCTTGGCACTGGGAGGTTGCTTCAAAGACATCACTGAAGGCAACCTGTTGCCCGCCACCGCCCTGGTTTTTGCCACCGGAAATCAACTGGACTCCTTGTATTGGGCCGGTTACCTGCGCGACGCCCGCTCCGGTAAGCCTTTGGCCGATTGGGCCGTGGGGCTTTGGCCCGCTGATGCTCCGGATTCCGCCGCTTACCTCGGCCTGCCCCGCTACACCTCTCGCACGGACGACGACGGTCGGTTTGCCTTAAATTATTTGCCCGCCGGACCTTTTCGCCTGCTGGCCTTCGAAGATGCCGACGGCAATTCCAAGGTCAACCAAGGCGAGAAACCGCTGTGGGCGTGGGAGGCCAACCCCATTGCGCCTCGTTCCGCCCAGGATTCCTCACAAACAAGTACTTTGTGGGCCGGACCGCTCGCGGCGACGGACAGTGTAGCGCCGTGGCCCAACGGCTTGGACCCGGAAAAGTCCGGAACGGTACGATTAAAATTGACCCCAAGTCCAACCACCTTGGCCGGCCACCCCGTGGTGGAATGGACGGATGCGGCCGGTGTGGTGCGGTGGATGCGCCGCCTGTCCGCTTCCTTGGATACTGTATTTAGCAACATTGCGCCCGGCCGCAGCGCGCTGCGCGTCTACTTAGACATGAACCAAGACGGAACCTATTCGCCCGGGGACTTTTGGCTGGGCCAACAACCGGAACGAGGTTGGGACGGACCAACCGTAGAGGCAAAAGCCAATTGGGAGACGGAAACCGTTTGGGACCTCAATGAGGCAGTGTCAACTCCCGAACGTCCTGCAAAAAAGGCAGCTTCCGACGGATCTCGTGCAGGGATTCCGGACGCACTTCGACGACGACGCTAACCGCCTCGTTTCGGGGTACCTCCGCAATGCATTCCCCCATAGGGCTCCAGACTCCACTGGCACCGCTGTGCGCCACCCCGTGGTGGTCCGCCCCAACTCGGTTCAATCCCAGTACATAGGCCTGATTCTCAATGGCGCGTGCCGGCAGCAGGGCCTCCCAGTGGGCAATGCGGCGGTCCGGCCAGTTGGCCACAAAACACAACAAATCGTAGTCCGCCCGGTCCGCTTGGGCGGGCCAAGAATTCCGGTACGACTCCGGAAAGCGCAAGTCGTAGCAAACCGCAGCCGCCAAACGCCATCCCTTCCACTCCAAACGCAGCGGTTGGTTTCCGGCCACAAAATGACGGTCCTCTCCAGCCAAACCGAAGAGGTGCATCTTGTCCGCGCTTTGCACGGTGCCGTCGGGAAAAACGGCGAACAAACGGTTTGCAAAGCGGAAGTCAATCGGGGTCAACCGAACCACCAAAGAAGTCAAAAAAACCGCACCGGACTCGCGCGCCCAAGCCTGAAAAAGCGAAAGGTAGGGAGCTCCAGAGGCGTCGGCATCCACGCGCGCCAACTCCTCTGCGCCGGTCAAGAAACCGGTGGTGGCCATTTCCGGAAACACGTGGAGGTCTGCGGGGGGAGATGCGCGCCAAGCGCGCTCCATCGCGGCTAAATTCGCCGCCGGGTCGTTCCAAACCAAGTCCAATTGGTGCATTCCTACGCGAAGCGGGGATGCGGGCTGGGTTGGGTTGGGGTTGTGGGGCATGGCGGTTTCTTTGCGCCGAAGTTAGGGTTATTCGGCGTCCTCCAACTCGTCCAGCAGCCAACCCACGTGCTTGATGAGGAGTCGGGCTTGATCCGGATTGGTGCCGTCGTAGTAGCCGCGAATGCGTCCCTTGCCGTCAATCAAGGCCAGGTTCTCGGTGTGGATGAAGCTGTGTTCGTCCCACGTTTGCCCCTCCTCCATCACCGCAAAGTACTTGGTTCGGGCGAGCCGATTGATCTCCGAATAGGGGCCCGTCAGCAGCCACCAACGCTCCGCATGTACGCCGTTAGCTTCCGCGTATTTCGCCAAAACCGGCACCGAATCTGCTTCCGGCGTAACGGAGTGGCTCAGCAACTGAACCCGCGGATCGCCGGCGTAGGCAGACTGAATCAAACGCATGTTTTGAGCCATGTCCACGCAAATGCTTTGGCAGGAAGTGAAGAAAAAATTCGCCACCACAATGCGGTTGGCTACGTCTTGGTGCGTCCGCACGGTGCCGGACTGATCCGTCAACTTCCACGCACCGATGGTGTGGTTCATGCCCTGGCCCTCCAGCGAATCCGCCACCACGGCCGGGTTCAAATCCGCGGGCGACAAAACCGGCAGTTGCTTCTGGGGGCGGAGCAAATAGTAGCCCCAAACCACTCCCACCACAAAGACCACCGCCAACGCGGCCAATCGGATGCGCTCACTCGTTTTTCGGTCCATACTTGGCGTGGTTGTTGCTATATTTATCGCAAAGATACGGTCGTGAAAAATGCAAACGTTTTGGCCCTTGCGGGCCTCGTGTTCACCGGATTGCTCAGCAGCTGCGAGCCCAACAATCCGGAAAAAATCTCGTTAGCCTTGCACGTCGAGACCACGTTTGACAACGCGCCCGTGGTATTTGACGTGAGCAAACACGTGAATCAGGCAGGCGAAACACTGGTTTTCAAACGCTTAGACTACCTACTCAGCGACTTTACCCTCTTGGGCGGCCCCAACGGAGACGTCGGGATCAAAGGTTCGTACGCCTTCGTCAAAGGCAAGGCCGGTGCGGGGCACATAGAATTGGACTCCATTCCGGTGGGCCAATACACGGGAATCCGGTTCAACATTGGCCTGGATTCGATGGTAAACCACAGCGACCCCAGCCAGTACGGCCCCAGCCATCCGCTCAACCCCAACGTGAACAAATTGCATTGGGACTGGACCGGTGGGTACATTTTTACCGCATTGGAAGGCACCTACAAACACCCCGGACACCCCGAGTCCGTTTTCCTGTACCACATGGCATTGGATCGCAACCAGCGCTCCGTAACCGTTTCCTTTCCGATGGACCTGACCAAGCGCGATAAAATGCTGCATTTGGACTACAACCTGGCGGAAGTTTTCCGAAACCCAGCGACCTTCTCCATTGAGGAAAAGGGGGACTTTAGTCATTCCACCTTCGACAACGGAATCGTGGAGGCGCTCGTAGCCAACATGGGCGACGTCTTTACGGCGAAGCATTTGCAAAACAAATGAACCGTCGCTGGATCGTCCTTGCATCGGTAACCGCACTCGTGGCGGGAATCTCCGCTTGCGAGAAAGAAATCGGTCCCGCTAAAAATTCGACGCCCTACACGCTGGAAATTCCCATGGGATTCCCCCAGGCCGCACCGCCCGAAGACAACCCCCTGACGGTGGAAGGAATTTCCTTGGGCCGCATGCTGTTTTACGACCCCATCCTCTCCCGAGACTCCACCCAAAGCTGCTCCAGTTGCCACAACGCGGAATACGGGTTTACGGACTTCGGCAAGAAATACTCCACCGGCATCGACGGCATTGAGGGAAAGCGCAACTCCATGCCCATCTCCAACCTGCTCTGGCAGTCTGAGTTTTTTTGGGATGGCCGCGTAAAGCGCCTGAACCTGCAGGCACTCATGCCCATTGAGGATCCCATTGAGATGCACGAAACGCTCCCGCGCGTAGTGGCCAAGCTCAATCGGCAACCGCGGTATCAGGAGGCCTTTCGTGCGGCCTTTGGAACCAAAAAAGCCGCGCCTGAGACCATTGGACTGGCCCTGGAACAGTTCATGCTGACCTTTGTTTCCGGCAACAGCAAGTTCGACCGCGTGATGCGCGGAACGGAAACCTTCACCGCCGCCGAACAACGCGGATTGCAGCTGTTCAACGGCGAGTCCAACCCCAACAATCCCGTCCGCGGTGCGGATTGCTTCCACTGCCACGGCGGCACTTTGTTTTCCAACTTCACCCTGAGCAACAACGGGTTGGATTCTGTGTTTGCAGACCGAGGCCTCGGCAAGGTCACGGGGAAAGCCACCGACGACGGCAAATTCAAGGTGCCGTCGCTCCGCAACGTGGCGGTGACGTTCCCGTACATGCACGACGGTAGGTTCCAAACCCTGCGCCAAGTGATTGAGCACTACAACACGGGCGTGGTGGCCAATTCCCCCAACCTGGATCCGTCCATGATTGGTTTTGTGCACGGACTGGGCCTAAGCCAACAAGATATTTCCGATTTGATTGCCTTTTTGGAAACCCTGACCGACGAGTCCTACCTAAACAACCCTGCTTATGCTACGCCTTTCTAAACTATTCGCCACCCTCCTGTTGGTTTTGGTGGCGTCCTCTTCCGCGTGGGCGCAAAAAGTTGAAGTTCGCTTTTGGGTGGACGGCGTTTGCGGCATGTGCGAGGAGCGAATTGAAACGGCATTGCTCAACACCAAAGGCGTTTGGGCGGCCGACTGGAACGAGAAAACCCACGAAGTGGTGGTGGTCTACAACCCCAAAAAGACCACGGAATTGGCCCTGCACCAGTCCGTTGCCGCCGTCGGTCACGACACCAAAAAGGTTAAAGCCACGGACGTCGCCTACGCCAAAGTACACGGCTGCTGCAAGTACCGCTCCAAAACGGTTCGGGATCAGCACTGATGCGGGCGCGTGTTTGGGCCTTTTGGGGGCTGTTGTTGGCACTGGTTGTACTTCCGCTGGGGGCAAACGCCCAACAAGACAGCGTTCGCCGCAAAGGTGAATTGGGCGAAGCCCAAGTCATCGAACGTCGGGCCGCTACCGCCATTGATTACAAGGATCCGGGCTTGAAGTCCGTAATCGGCCAAGCGGAACTGCGCAAAGCAGCGTGCTGCAACCTGTCCGAGAGTTTTGAGACGAACGCCAGCGTGGACGCCTCCTTTACGGACGCCGTTACCGGGACGCGCCAAATTGAGTTGTTTGGATTGGCCGGTAAGTACGCGCAAATTCAGACGGAAATGGTTCCGTTGGTGCGGGGGTTGTTGGCCAATCAGGGCCTTTCCTTTGTTCCGGGGACGTGGATTGAATCCATCCAGCTCACCAAGGGCATTGGGAGCGTGGTGAACGGTCACGAAAGCACCACCGGGCAAATCAACGTGGAGTTGCTGAAGCCGGAGGTGTTGGCGGACGGCGCCAAAGGTTTTGCCCAAGAGGGTCGGGGCGATTTGCGGCTCAACGCGTACGTGAACAACGCGGCGCGCACGGAAGTCAACGCCGTTTGGGCGCACCGGCTGAGTCCGCGTTGGAGTGTTGGGCTGTTGTCCCACGGTTCGGCGCGCCCGTTGGCCTTGGACATGAACCACGACGGCTTTATGGACAACCCTCTGGGGGCGCAGGGCAATGCCCTGTTCCGCGCCAAATGGGAAGGTGCCGGCGGCTGGGAAGGGCAGTACAGCGTGCACGGCTTGTTGGACTCCGTACGCGGCGGCGACGTGGGACACGGGGCGGCTCCCGGCACCCCTTTGTGGCGCAGCGGCATCCGGCACAACCGACTGTCCGTGACGGCCAAAACCGGCTGGGTGGCCCAGCGGGGTAGGGAACGCAGCTTTGGCAGCATTGTAAACCTCAGCACCACCCGCCAGCGTGCCCGCTTTGGGCTGCCGGGGACCGGTTTGGTTTGGAACACGGGGCAGCAATCCGCCTTGGTGCAGTTGCTGTACCAAGTGGAACCGGTGGAAGGGTTGTCGTTCACCGGCGGAACGTCGTGGTACGCGGATCTTTTTGACCAAGGCACGGACATTCCGGAAGAACAACTGCGCGTGTCTGCTCCCGGCGCCTTCTTGGAGGGGACGTGGATGCCGGTGGAATCCTTCACGGCCGTGGCGGGCATTCGGGTGGACGCCCACTCGCTGTACGGAACCCAATGGTCCCCGCGTTTGCATTTGCGTTGGAGCCCTGCAGATCGCCACGTGGTGCGCTTGGCCGCGGGCCGGGGCTGGCGGATGGCTTTGCCCTATTTGGAGCAACTGGGGTACCAGGCGAGCAACCGAGTCAATGCCTCCGGGGGACAACCGCTTTCTGCCTTGGAGGAGTCTGCTTGGAATGCCGGGCTGAGCTACGTCTGGAACTTCCGACTGAACTACCGCAGCGGCACCTTTGCGTTGGAGTTGCACCAAACGCAATTCGATCGCGTTGCGGTCTACGATTTGTGGAAACCGCAGATGCGCTTGGTGTATGGGATGGCGTCCAACGAACTGTGGGGAGCGGCGTCGGCCTCCAGCAGCCTGAGCGCCACGCTGGACTACAGTTTGACCAAACGAATCGACGTTCGCCTGGCTTATCGGTACCAGGACGTATGGTCCCTGTACGTACCCAATTCCGTCGTTCCGGAAGAACCTCCCGTGCGGCAGGCCGTACCGTTCGTGAGCAAACACCGCGGAATGATCAACGTGGGCTACCAAACCCGCACCAAATGGCACTGGGATGCCACGCTGCAAGCGTTTGGACGCAAGCCCCTGCCGGTGCTTGGGATTCAGGAGCCGGGTGGGCCCACGGTGAACTACAGCCCGGCCTTTGCGGTGATCAACGGCCAAGTGCGGAAGGAGTTCCGCTTCGCCGATGTGTACCTGGGCGTGGAAAATGCCGGCAACGTGCGCCAAAAGAATCCGGTTTTTGACGCGCATTCCGCCGCAACCAGTCCTTATTTCGATGCTACCGCCGTGTGGGGCCCTATCTTTGGGCGGATGTTCTATTTGGGCACCAACGTGGCATTATGAACGTACTATCGGTAGAGGGACTGTCTAAGTCCCTGGGAGAGCGCACCTTATTTGAAGATTTGAACTTTGGCCTTCAGGCGGGAGAAAAAGTAGCCTTGATTGCCCGAAACGGCACGGGAAAAACCAGTTTGTTGCGCATTTTGGTGGGCGAGGAAACTCCGGACCGCGGTCAGGTGGTCTACCGCAAAGGTTTGCGGCTGGGTTATGTAGACCAAGATCCGCAGTTTCCCGCTGGAGTTTCTGCTTTGGACTGGCTGCTGGACAGCCCTCTGGAAACCTTGCGCGCCGTTTTGGCCTACGAACATGCGTCCTGGCGACCGAACGAGCCCGATGCCTTGACGCATGCGTTGGCGGAAATGGAACGGCTAAACGCCTGGGACGCCGAGGCTCAAGTTCGGGCGGTGCTGACGCAAATGGAGTTGCCCTTGGCGGATTTGCCCATTGAAAAGTTGTCCGGTGGCCAGCGCAAGCGCTTGGCCTTGGCCCGACTCCTGATCCAACAGCCGGACGTGGTGCTGCTTGACGAACCCACCAACCACCTGGATCTGGATTTGATCGAAACCCTTGAGGGCACCTTGCGCGACGCACCCTTTGCATTGCTCATGGTAACGCACGACCGCTATTTTTTGGAGACGGTGTGCGGCCGGATTTTGGAACTGGAGGACCAGACGCTGTACCGGTACGACGGCAACTATTCCTACTACTTGGAGAAAAAAGAGGAGCGTTTGAGTACGCAGCGAACGGCCAACGAACGCGCCAAAAATTTGTACCGTCGGGAATTGGAGTGGATGCGGCAAACGCCTCAAGCGCGAACCGGCAAGAGCAAGGCCCGCATCAACGCGTTTGACAACGTCCAGCAAGCGGCTAAGAACCGCGTGCAGCAGGGGACCGTACAGCTGGAAATTAAGGGCGAACGCCTGGGCAGCAAGATCATTGAGTGGCACAAAGTGCGCAAGGCCTACGGCGAAAAGTTAATTGTGGACCAGTTCACCTATACGTTCAAGCGGGGCGACCGGCTGGGACTGGTGGGGCGCAACGGCGTGGGGAAATCCACTTTTCTCAAGCTAATCACGGGCGAGGCCGAAGTGGACGGCGGCAAGGTGGTGGTGGGCGAAACGGTTCGACTGGGCCACTACCGCCAAGAAAATCCGCCGTTTGACCCGGAAAAGCGCGTGATTGACATCGTGAAGGACATTGCGGAAGTGATTCCTTTGGCAAAGGGCAAGACCTTAACAGCCAGTCAGTTGCTGGATCGATTCAATTTTGAAGGGGACCAGCAGTACACGTTTGTAAACAAGCTCAGCGGTGGAGAACGTCGGCGATTGTACCTGATGACGGTGCTGATGGCCAACCCCAACGTGCTGATTTTTGACGAGCCCACCAACGATTTGGACGTGCAAACGCTGCAGGCGTTGGAGGATTTCTTGGAGGGATTCGACGGTTGCCTCTTGATTGTTTCCCACGACCGGGCGTTTTTGGACAAGTTGACGAACCACTTACTCGTATTTGAGGGGGACGGCGTCATCAAGGATTTCAACGGAACCACGGGCGAATGGAGGGAGGCGGCGCGGGCCGCGGCGAAGGCGCGGGCCGCGGCCGACTCGGCCGCCGCTGCTGCGCAGCGCGCCGCCTCCTCCTCTCTTTCCTCCCTCTCCCTTTCTACCGCAAGCACCCCGCCTGCACCGTCGAGCAACGTTGCCACCGCCGGTTCGCGTCCGTCTGCCAAGCGTTCGTACAAAGAGGAGCGCGAATGGGAAGAATTGGATCGCAGCCTGCCCGTTTGGGAGGCGCGTCGGGCCGAGATTGCCCTCTTCTTCGCGCAGCCCCCTGCGGGCGCTGCACTGGACTTCGCCGCGCTCACCGAAGAATCCCACCGATTGACGCAACAGATTGAAGAGGCAGAATTCCGGTGGTTGGAATTGTCGGAGAAATCGCCGCACGTTTAAAGCAAAAGCGCGTAACTTGGCTCTATTCTTGCAGGAATTAAGACATGTCGGAACCCGTTCTCTCCCTCCGCGGAATTCGCCGCGATTTTCCCATGGGCAACCAGTGGGTTCGCGTCCTCAAAGGCATTGATTTGGACGTGCAACCCGGTGAATATATAGCACTTATGGGCCCGTCAGGCAGCGGGAAATCCACCTTGATGAACCTGTTGGGTTGCCTGGACACGCCCACTTCCGGATCCTACTTTTTGGCCGGTGAGGACGTCAGCCGCATGGACGACGATGCCTTGGCTGAGGTGCGCAACAAAAAAATCGGTTTTGTCTTCCAAACCTTCAACCTTTTGCCGCGCCAAACGGCCCTGCAAAACGTAGCGCTTCCCTTGGTGTACGCGGGTTGGTCCAAGGCAGACCGACTGGCACGCGCCACCGAGGTGTTGAGTTCGGTGGGCTTGGCGGACCGAATGGACCACCAACCCAATCAGCTTTCCGGCGGACAGCGCCAACGCGTGGCCATTGCCCGGGCGCTGGTCAATACGCCTTCCATGGTGCTGGCAGACGAGCCTACGGGCAACTTGGACAGCGCCACGTCCGTAGAAATAATGCGTCTGTTTGACGAAATCCACGCCCAAGGAAACACCTTGGTGGTGGTCACCCACGAAGAAGACATTGCGCGCCACGCTAAACGCATTGTGCGTATGCGCGATGGTTTGATTGAATCCGATGAACCCAACCGCTGATTTATTCCGCAGTGCGGTGGCTTTTGCACCGCAAGCGGGCGCAACCACCGTTGCGCAGCGTCGGGCAGCACTGGCCCGGCTGAAGAAGACCGTACTGGACCACCGAGAAGATTTTCACCGTGCCTTGCGAACGGACTTGGGCCGACCGGAAGTGGAAACCGATTTGAGCGAATTGTACGCCGTCACCAGCCTGGTGGACTACGTTTCTGGTAAATTGGCCGGATGGACGCGCACCGAGCGCGTTCCCAGCCCCATGACCTTGTGGCCCGCGAAAGCGGAAATTCGGCACGAATCCAAGGGAGCCGTGTTGGTGATGGCTCCGTGGAATTTTCCCGTCAATTTGAGTTTGAGCCCGGTGGTGTACGCGGTTGCCGCGGGCAATGCGGTGGTGCTCAAGCCCAGCGAAGTGGCACCCGCCACGGCCGAGTTGTTGGCAAAAGTGGTACAAGAAGCGTTCCCCGAGGGCTGGGTGCGCACGGTACAAGGCGACGCCGAAACCGCAAAATCGCTGTTGGAGCACCCCTGGAACCACATTTTCTTTACGGGAGGACCGTCGATTGGCAAAACCGTCATGGCCGCTGCCAGCAAGCACTTGACTTCCGTTACCCTGGAGTTGGGCGGAAAATCCCCGGTTTTTCTGGACCCCACCTTCCCCATGAAACGGGCGGCAAAACTCTTGGCCTGGGCCAAAAGCATGAACGCCGGGCAAATCTGCATCGCTCCGGACTACGTGCTGGTTCCGCGCGAGCAAATGGGCGATCTGGTACATGCCTTTGCGCACGCATTAAAGGACCTCTACGGCGACCGACTCGTGGACAATCCGGACTATACCCGCATCATCAACGAGCGCCACTGGGCTCGATTGCAGGCCTGGCACGAAGATGCTGTTGGCGCCTGCGCCCAGGTGTGGCAGCCGGAGCCGGCCGACGTTTCCAAACGTTTCTTTCCGCCCACCCTTTATTTGGATCCGGACCCGTCGTGCAGCATTTCCTGCGAGGAAATCTTTGGTCCCCTGTTGCCGCTCATTCCCTACGACAAATTGGAAGACGCAATTGCCTACGTGAATGCCAAGGAGCGTCCCCTGGTCACGTACGTGCTGTCCGAAAACAAAGCCTTTCAGGAGCGCACCGTGAAC
>CANHXZ010000016.1 GCA_947464785.1 Flavobacteriales bacterium
AAGGGAGTCATCCAATCCCCTTCTTCCCACGTGCGCCAAACGTAGGCTGCACCATCTTGGGGCAAGGCCAGAACCGGCTCGGACGCCGTGCCTAACGTGCCGTTGGCCGTGCGCGCCACGCTGGTGGTTTCCAAGGACCATTGCACTTGGTGCAAGTCGCGGTGATCGGACCACATAAATCCTTCCAAACTTTTGGTTTCCAGCGGAAAAACAGGTTGTGACGCAGCCAAAGGCTGCGGTTTTGCCGCCGTCGGCACCACAATCCAACGATCGCGCTCCACCCAGATTTCCCAGTGGTTTCGGACCAAATGGGCCCCTACTTGGGCGGTGCGCAAGGCCTGGAGGTGTTCTGCCTCCCACCCGCCGCAGGCGTCCAACAAATGGTACGCCAACAAATCGGCGTGCGGATGATCCCACAGGCTTAAATCCAAGTCCCAAGCGCCCGGCCACCAAAGGCTAGGCGCCAAGTAGCCCCCGGACTCGCGATCCAAGGATTCGTTCAAAAAACGCTGGGTTTGGCGAAGCAGGGCCACGGTTTTTTGCAGCCCTCCAGCAGCTTGCGGCAAAGCGCGTTCCAGAGCGGGAAGCACCTCCAAACGAATGCGGTTGCGCACGTATTTGGGGACGGCATTGGAGGCATCTTCACGCCAAATCCACCCCTGGGTGCGTGCCCAGGCCTCCAAATCGGCTTTGGTGCAGTTCAACAACGGACGCACCAAGCCTTCTCGTTCTTCCGCCAAGGACACCAATCCCGCCAATCCCGTTCCGCGCGCGGCATTGATCAGCAAGGTCTCCGCGGCGTCGTTGGCGTGGTGCGCGGTAGCCAAGGTGTTGACGCCCAGTGAGGCCGCAAAATCGCGAGCACCGGCGTAGCGTTGGTGGCGCGCCGTGGCCTGCAAATCCGGCTGATCCGGTTTCAACGCAAAACGATTCGCGCGAAACGGAATGCTCCGCTCGGTTGCCCATTGATGAACCAATGCTTCGTCTGCTTCCGAATCCGCACCGCGCAGGCCGTAGTTGGCGTGGTACATTCCCGCCAACAGACCGACCTCGGCCAACAAGTAGGCGAGCACCGTGGAATCCAGCCCCCCGGAAACCAGGGCCACCACCGGTTCCGCAGGCGCGTTCCAGGGCAAAGCGTTTGGAATTCCTTTGGGTTTAGCCACGGACCAATTCCAATAAAGGGTTTACTTTCAATTGGCATTCCTCCCACTCGCTTTGGGGGTTGGCAGCCAGAGTCAGGGCGCTCCCGGCGGCGAGTCGGACTTGCGAGCCGACTACGGCGGACCGGATGACCACGTTGAAATCCGCATCTCCGTTGGGCCGAATGTAGCCCAGCGCGCCGCTGTACCAACCGCGGGCAAAACCTTCCACGGCGTTGATTTGCTTCATGGCTTCAATTTTGGGCGCTCCGGTCATGCTGGCCATGGGAAAACTGACGGCAACAGCGTCCCAAAAATCGTGCTGATCAGCAAGTTGTGCCTCAACCGTAGAGACCATTTGATGCACGGTGGGAAAGGTCTCCACTTCGCACCACTGCGGCACGCACACGGTGCCGGGAATGGCCACCCGGGAGAGGTCGTTGCGCACCACGTCCACCACCATGGTGTTTTCTGCGCGTTCCTTGCTGCTGCCAAACAGTTCCCGCACGGCAGCCGCATCGGCATCTGCATCTGCGGACCGGGGCGCCGTGCCTTTGATGGGCCGCGACCGAACGGTTCTGCCCCGAACTTGGAGGTAGCGCTCCGGGCTTCCGCTGACCACGGCGACGCCGGGGAAGCGCGCGCAGCCGCCCTGCGGCGGCTGCGCGCGCTCCTTCCACCGAACGTACAAATCCGCGGCGTCTTGCGCACCGGAAACCACCCACGGCAAACACAAATTGGCTTCGTAAATCGACCCCTGCCGCATGGCTTCCAAGAGCGACTCGGCCGACGTACGGTAGTGGGACTCCTCTGGAGCCATGGTTACCCGCAGGTTGCGGGTTGCTGCCGCTGGTGAACCGCTAACGGGCTCTGCCGCAGCAGAATCACTGCATTTAATCCACCACGCGTCAAACTCCGCACGGGAAAAGTCCGGATGGAGCTCCAGCCAGGTGCCTTGGGAATCCGTGTACACCACCCAGCTGGGTTCAAAAAAGAGGAAATCCGGCTCTTCCGGGCGTCGGTTTTGGGGTTGGGGGACGGTGGGCTCAAAGACCGATTTCAAATCGTAGGAGAGCATGCCCAGCCACCAGGTAGGTTGGGCGCGCCAGGCCGCAACCAAGGACTCCCAATCTTGGGGTGTTGCCGCGCCGCTTGGGTGCGTCGGACGTTGCCATTTCAAAGGAGCGCCCGCCGCCAACCAGCTTAAGCTGCCGAAGGGATCCGCGGACTGCGTTTCCAGCCAGACAAACCCCGGCCGGTCCTCGGACAGGACGGCCGCGCGCACGGCGTCGACCGACGCCTCCCAGGAGTGCCGGTGGTACTTCACGTAAAAATCAGCTGTGGATGGAGCGCTTTGCGGTAGCGTCCAGAGCCGCTTCCTTCAACGCCTCCGAATACGTGGGGTGGCCGTGGCTGATGCGTGCAAGGTCTTCCGCAGACGCGCGGAATTCCATGGCTACAACCCCTTCCATGATCAAGTCCGCCGCCCGAGCGCCCACAATGTGCACGCCCAAGATTTCGTCGGTTTGGGCGTCGGCCAAGATTTTCACCAAGCCGTCCGTATCGCCGGAAGCCCGCGAGCGGCCCAAGGCGCGCATGGGGAAACTGCCGGATTTGAAGTTGCGCCCGGAGGCTTTCAACTCTTGTTCGGTGTGGCCCACGCCCGCCACTTCCGGCCAGGTGTACACCACGTTGGGAATCAAATGGTAGTGGATGTGCGGCTTCTCGCCCGCTAGGGTTTCGGCCACCAAAACGCCTTCTTCCTCCGCTTTGTGTGCCAACATCGCACCGCGTACGACGTCGCCAATGGCGTAGATGTGGGGCACGGCGGTTTGCAGGTGGTCGTTCACAGCAATGCGGCCGCGTTCGTCCGTTGCCAGACCGGCTGCGGCGAGGTTCAAACCGTCGGTGTAGGGGCGTCGGCCCACAGAAACCAAGCAGTAATCACCGGTCCAGGAAACCGGCTCTCCTTTTTTGTTGACGGCACGTACGGTGACTTCGTTGCCGGACCGCTCCACGGCTTCCACTTTAGTGGACAGTTGCAGGTCCATGCCTTGTTTCTTCAACACGCGCTGCATTTCCTTGCCCATGGCCACGTCCATGGTGGGGAGCAAGGATTCTGCGTACTCTACAACGGTGACTTTCGCGCCCAAGCGCTGGTAAACAGAGCCCATCTCCAGGCCAATGACGCCGCCGCCAATCACGATCAGGTGTTGGGGGACTTCTTGCAGTTTCAGCGCTTCCGTAGACGAAATAATGCGCTCTTTGTCAAACTTGGCAAAAGGCAACTCAATCGGCTTGGAGCCGGTAGCCACCACGATGTATTTGGCGGATACGTTGGAAGTTCCCTCCGCTCCTGCAACCGCTACGGTATGAGCGTCCACAAAGGAACCCACGCCGCGCAGGACGTCGATGTTGTTTTTCTTCATCAAAAAGTCAATCCCGCCCACGGTGGTGTCGATGACGGACTGCTTCCGCTCGATCATTTTGGGCAAATTGACTTGGGGTGCCGCACCGTCGATGCCGTGTTCGGCAAAATGGTGCACGGCGTTGTAGTAGTGCTCCGAGGAGTCCAAAAGAGCCTTGGACGGGATGCAGCCCACGTTGAGGCACGTACCTCCTAAAGTGGAGTATTTCTCCACCAAAGCGGTTTTGAAGCCCAACTGGGCACAGCGAATGGCACACACGTAGCCCCCAGGGCCGGATCCAATAACAACGACGTCGTAATTCATGGTACAAAGGTAGGTTGACCGAGGGTTTTCTCAGCGTTTGGTTCGGGTTTTCACCCAGACAGACAACAGCAAAAGCGGTGCCAACCAAACGGACATCCCGCCCAGGTAATTTCCGGAACGGCTGTAGTAGGTGGGTTCGCGGCGGACGTCGGGCACGGAGGCTTCCAAATGGCCGGCGCGGTCCCAGTCCAAGCGCTGCAAAACGGTACCGCGGTGGTCAATGACGGCGCTGACCCCGGTGTTGGCGGAGCGCACCACCCACAAGCCGGTTTCCACGGCGCGCAAACGGGCGTAGTGCAGGTGCTGGATGTGGCCCGGGGTATTTCTCCACCAGCCGTCGTTGGTTTGTACGGCCAAGAAATTGGCGCCCAAGCGAACGTATTCGGTGACGTAGTTGGAGAAATCCTGTTCCCAGCAGATGACGGGTGCGGCGCGGAGCAAGCCGGGTTGGTCGCCAAATACTTCCCGCTGGTGCTGCGTACCCAACGTGCCGGAGGTGCCGCCCAAGGCAATGGCGGCGTCGCCCAGCAAAGGTTTGAGGTACCCAATGAAGGGCATGCGCTCCACGCCCACCACCAACTTGGATTTGTGGTAGGTGCCGCGGAGGCCCGACGAATCCAGCCACAGGGAAGAATTGTAGGTTTCGTACCAACGCCCGTCGCCCGTAGCGCGGGAGGCGTCCGACGGTTCGTCCACCAAGCCGTAGGTGGTAGCGCCCACCATCAGGTTGCTGCCGGTTGCCTTGCTGTAGTTCACCAGCGGTTGCAGCGCGGCCGAGTTGTGGAGCCGGTCTTCCTCAATGCCGCGGGGCAAAAAGGTTTCCGGAAACACCACCCAATCCAAGGCCGGGGCGTTGGCGGGTCGGTCTTTCTTCAGGCGGTCCAGCGTTTGCGAAACTTGCCAAAGTTCAGGCAATTCAAATTTTTCGGTATACGGATCGATGTTCGGCTGCACCACGGCTACCCGGGCGGTCAACGGTGGCTCCGTCCCCGCGATGTCGCCCTTTTGCGTCCAAAGCACGCCGGACAGCGCCAGAGGTCCCACCAACAACAATACGGGAAGGTGCCAGCGCCTTAGCGTGGAGGACTCCGCTCGGTTCTGCCACGCCACCGCCACGGCAGCATTGATGGCCAGGATCCAGACCGTTCCGCCCGCGGGGCCGGTGAATGCGTACCACTGCACCGCCCACGGAACGGTGGCCATGCTGTGCCCCAAATCCAACCACGGAAACGCCACGTCCCAATGCGCGTGCAGCTGCTCCAACGCCAACCACAACGAGACCAAAGTCCAAAACGCCATGCGTTCTCCTCCGCGCCGCGCGGCAAAGGCATATCCGGCCCAAGCGCCCGCCATGAGCGAGCCGTTGATGGTGACCGTAGCCGCCACCCCGCTCCAATGCGCACCGGCCACCCACCAGGTGGTGCCCAAGTTGAACAATGCCATGGCGAGCAACGCAAAACCAAAAAACTTCCATCCGCCCCGGCTGCGCGCCCGGAGTTCCTTTTCCAAGAGCATCAAGGGCACAAAACCCACCAAAATGCCCAACGGCGGAACGAATTCCGCACCGGGCAATGGATACAAGGCCGCGGGCCAAAAAAGCACCAAAAGCAAGGCAGAAAGGACCGCCAAAAACCAAGGATTGCGTTGCATAACCCCAAAGGTACCTACTTTTGTTGGGTATGAACAGAGCCTGGATCCCCAATTCCCTAACGCTGGGCAACCTCTTTTGCGGCCTGGGCGCCGTGGCCAGCGTTGCCCTCTACGGTGCCGACGCCTTTCGCGAGGACCATCCCTTTGCGCTGTTCCTGGGATTGGCGCTGGTGTTGGACGTTTTTGACGGCTGGGTAGCCCGCAAACTGGGGGTTGCCGGCCCGTTGGGATTGCAGTTGGATTCCTTGGCAGACGCCGTCACTTTTGGCGCCGCTCCTTCCTTGGCCCTGTTTTTTCTGCTTCAGGAGCGCAACCCCGGCTCGGCCTGGTTCCTCTCGCTGGCGGTGGCGGCCCCCCTTGCCCTGGGCAGTGTGTACCGCTTGGCGCGTTTCAACCTAGACACCCGGCAGTCCGACTCCTTCATTGGCGTCCCCACGCCGGCCAACGCGCTGATGGTCACCGGGTACCTGATGGCCGTGGTGCTTCCCGCGTCGGACGATTTCCCCTTGTTGCCCGTTACCGCTGCCTTTTCGGTGTTTTCTGCCTTGGCTATGAACGCAGAATGGCCCTTGTTTTCTCTGAAAAAGTGGCCCGCAACCCTTTGGGGCCTTCGGTACCGACTCGCCTTTGCAGCCTCCCTGCTTGCGGCACTTCTTGTTTTGGGCGGCGCCTTTGCTGCACTCCTTTTTGTACCTTTGTACCTTACTGCATCTACCCTAGAAAACCGCTTCCCATGAAATTTCGCGCTGAAATCGACGTCATGCCCCACAAAGCATTGTTGGACCCCCAAGGCAAGACCGTAGGCCAGAGCATGGCCTCCATGGGCTTGTCTGAAATTGGCAACGTGCGCATTGGCAAGCACATCACCCTGGAGGTTGAGGCCAACAGCAAGGAGGAAGCCACGGAGAAGGTGGAAGCCGCTTGCACGCAGCTTTTGGCCAACCCCATCATGGAAAGCTACTCCTACGAAATTTTCGCTCAGGGATGAACTTCTTGGCCCACCTGCACCTCTCCCCCGGTGGAGGGTTGGTGCGCGTGGGCAACTTCATGGCCGACGGCGTCAAGGGACGCGATTGGGCGGCCTATCCCCCAGAATTGGCCCACGGCATTCGGTTGCATCGGGCCATCGATCAATTCACCGACGCCCACCCGGAAGTCCGCGCGTTTCGACGCCACTTCTCCCCAACACTTCGTCACTTCAGCGCGGTAGCCCAAGACGTCTTGTTTGACCACTACCTGGCCGCGCGCTGGGAGGAATTGGGTTCCGGCACACCACTCGCCCACTTTGCCCAGACGTGCTACGCGGAACTGATGGAAGCCCGCGAGTTTCTGCCGGACCGTACCCAGCGCATGACGGAGGCTTTGGTGCGCGAGAATTGGTTGGAGGCCTACGCTTCCGAGGACGGCACGCACGGAATTTTGGTGCAAATGAGCCGTCGGACCCTACCGGGCAACGGATTGGACCGTACTATGGAGCATTTTTCGCCCCACAGGGCCGCTTTAGAAGTTCATTTTGACCGATTCTGGCCGGAACTGGTGGATTTTGTTACAGCTTACAGCGCAGCCCCAGGCGAAGTACGCTGAAGTCTTCTTCCAGCACGCCCAGGCCCGTGTAGTCCTTTTGGAGGGCCCACGAGGCAGACCACCTCAACCGCTTGGACGCCTCCCAATTGAGCCCCACAGAATAACGCGTTCGGCGCAAATCAGACGTCGGCACAAAGGTCTCCAGCCAATGTTCCGCACTCAGTTCTGGAGTTAGGGTGCCAAAACTCCGCTGCAGGTACAGTCCGTAGCGAACCGACGCCGCGCGGTTGAAGTGGTACCGCACACCACCGGTGGCCTCCACCAGTTTTACCCCATTCAGGCGCGGCTTCCAGGTCTTTTCCAAGGTCAGCGTGTGCCGCGGGTTAACCGTTTGTGCCAAAGGCGCTCGGTATTCATACCACCAGGCCCAGTTTTTCCGGGCGTCGCGGGTGAGGCGTAGATCCACGAATCGATCGACTCCTGTACTGCGCCAACGTTGCTCCAACGATGCCGCGGCGTCCCATCGGTTGGTTACGTCTGCCTTTACGGTGAATGCTGCCCAAACTTGATCCTGTGCGCGTGCCGCAAACGGTGCGGCGAAGACGAAAAGTGCGACGCAAAAAACTACGGTTGCCGTTTGCCTCATACCTGCCGGAAGAGTGCTGCCGCCAGCAGAACACTGAAAACGATGTACAACGAAGGTCGGATCATCTTGTGGATGATGTCTTTGGCGTAGCGTTCCCCGCGAAAGGTTAAAATCGCCCGGGTGGCGTCCAGCGGATGCGGTTCCAGTACTTTGCGCTTGAGCATTTCCTGCACCAAAAGCCCGTCCGACAACAGCATTCCGCTGCGGGGATTTTCGTATTTGTAAAAAAGACCTCGGAAATAAAGGGAGATGATGCGGAGATCGTGTTGCATGCTGCAAATTACTCCGAAATTCCAATACTAGACCTTTGACTGCGGCTTCATACCAAAAGGACTTTTCTGTTACGAATCGTTCTAACCTCTTTGTTTCTTGTTCTCGGATTTGCTTTGAGCTTTCAGTCTTATCGCTTGGTTGCGAGCCATGGTCAAGGTAACCGGCGATTGTTTGGATAATTGCTCCAAAGCTAACTTTGCTCTTTCCTGAAACGATAGTGCTTCATTCATTCTTGGGTAAACATAGAAAATATACGCTGTTGCTCAATTATAGGTTTTCGATTCGCCGTCGTCTAGCTTTCCATTTAACTTACCTTCGAACGATCATTGGGTTTCTCTTTGTTGATGCCCTGGTGAATATGACCTTTACCCCGCGTAGCGGTATAATTAACCCCTCACGTTCTTTTAACTGCAATTGTATCAGGGAGTTGGAGCAAATTACTCCGAAATTCCAAACCGGTGCCGCATTGGGGCCCGGCCGGCTAAAAAGAGTGCCCGAGGCGGGAATCGAACCCGCACGGCCATTACTGGCCAAGGGATTTTAAGTCCCTCGTGTCTACCTATTTCACCACTCGGACCCGTCGAATCAAAAATTCAACGAGGGTGCAAAGTTAACGCTTCTTAATCAAGTAGTGTACGCCCAATCCAATCATTTCCGGATTGCCGTAGAGCCGAACGACGGCCCAATCCACGGGCGCCCACTCCACGCTGAGGTTGGCTCCGGGGATGGTTCCCCAAAGGGTGTAGGCCGTGCGCTGGGAGTAGTTGCTGACCAAGCCCAGCTGCATTTGGGCCCGCCACTGGGGCGCCACTTGGTAGCTCCCGTTTACCCCACTGAAGAGCGACAGTTCCCGAAAACTGTTGGGGAAGAAACCCGAAATCCATTCGGCCGACCACTTTTTGTTGGCGGTCTCGCCCAGGGGGAAGAACAAACTGAGCATGGGCTGGTGCACGTTGTACTTTTTCTCCGGCCAGGTTTCCCGAACCCGAAAGGTTTCCGGAAAGTTGGGATCTTCCGGCCCCAACCACGTGCCGGGAACGCGCGTCCATTCGCGCTGCTGGTAGGTGGTGGCTTGGGTGTGGAAGGTGTGCAGGTAACCGATTTCTACGCGCTGGGCGTGTGCCGCGCCCACGGCCAGGCAGGCCGCAAGAAGGGTAAACAAGTGCTTCATGGGGTAAGATGCATTTGCCAATAAAACGAAAAAGCCCACTCCAATGTTTTGGATTGGAGGTCCAGCACGGGATCCACCCGAACGGAAAGGTGGTGCGCTGAATGGAGCCGGTCCCAACCCAGTCGACCGATCAACAACCGACGCTCCTTTTGGTAGACGGTGGGGTCGTAGCGATTGACGGATTGAAAGAGGTAGCCTCCGCCGGGCGCCGCAAAGTCCGACGCATTCCAGTACGTGGCTCCCAGGCGCAACCGATGGTGGGCGTTGAGGCGCGGCTGGGCGTGCACGTGGAGCAACAGGCCGCCTCCCTGCTCAATGGGGGAGAAACGCGCCAAGGGGTCGGTATAAAACAACCGCGCCGCCTGTGCTTCTACCAAACCGCCGGTGGCCGATAGCCCCAGGGCCCCATTGAAGCGGTTGCCTTCCGGGGTTCCCACCGGTGACGCGTCGATTTGACCGCCCGCATGGGACCACAGGGCCTGAGCCAGCAACGAAACCCGCTGGTCCCCACGGTTCCAAACGTCCAGGTGCTGGGTGGTTCCGGCCCAAATGCGTTCGAAGGCCGGCTCCGAATAAACAATGGCTTTTTGCCACGAAATCCACTGGTCCGAACGCCATCTACCGTTTCGTTTGGTGGATTGCAACCCATACTCCAAAGGATCCTCCAGCGCGCGAGAGGCGTCGTACAGAGGTTCCAGCAAGCCGTGGCTGGCCGCACCGTCCAAAGTACCCGCCAACCACTGCCAACGGGCAGCGGACAACGATGGTGCGGTTTCGTAGCGCATTTGAACAAGCGGTAGGAGGCGCGTGGTTCCGCCGTAGGTATGGTTCATCCAGGCACCCGCCCGGAAAGTGACCTGGGGGGAAACCGCCCAGGCGCGTTGCACCGCCAACTGGGTCCCAAACCACGTTTGCCCTTCCTCTACGGGGTTGAAGTACTCCGTGTTGCGGAGGTAGGCCAGGGCGTGCACCCGCGTCGTTCCCGGCGCAGCGGCATCCGCCCCCATCCAGGGAGTGGCCACCACGGAATACCCGGGAAGCTGCGCGTGCGCCGTGCTGGCGGCCAATGCGCCCAGCAACAGAGCGCCCAACCAGCGCGGGAAAAATCGGTCATTCATGCGAACAAGTTAGGAATTTCCCGCCTGCGGAAACGAAAAACGCCGGCTGTTGGGCCGGCGTTTTTCTTTGGAGCGAAAGACGGGATTCGAACCCGCGACCCCGACCTTGGCAAGGTCGTGCTCTACCAACTGAGCTACTTTCGCATTGGGGAGTGCAAATATACGACGAATTCGAAATTCACAAAAAATATCTGTCGTTTTTTTGACAAAGTGCTGCGGTGTATGGCGATGTGCGCCCGCACGGGCTATCCCTTGTTTTTCCAACGGTGCAGCATCATCAGGGCGTCTAGGGGAGTCAATGCATTGAGGTCCAGGTCTGCCAACTCGGATTTGAGCTTTTTCTCGCCCGGGTCCTCCCATTGGATGAAACTCAATTGGACCCCCTTCACCGCGGAACCGTCGGAAACCAATCCGTCGGCCGTGCTGGAACCGTCGGACCCGTCCCGTTGGGCCTCCAAATCCACCAACAAATCGCCGGCTCGGTGCACTACGGAAGGAGGCATGCCCGCCATTCGCGCCACGTGCAAACCGAAGCTGTGCTCGGAGCCGCCTTCCACCAAGGTGCGCAAAAACACCACCTTTCCGTTGGCTTCCTGCACGGCCACGTGGCGGTTGGCGATCCCCGGCCAGTGGCCTGCCAAAGCATTTAACTCGTGGTAGTGGGTGGCAAACAGCACCAGCGGCTTTCCGGGGTGGTCGTGCAGGTATTCGGCAATGGCCTGCGCCAGAGAAATTCCGTCGTAGGTAGCGGTGCCGCGGCCAATTTCGTCCAGCAACACCAGGCTCCGGGACGTCAGGTTGTGCAGGATGGACGCGGTTTCCGTCATTTCCACCATGAACGTGGACTCGCCTTGGCTCAGGTTGTCCGACGCCCCCACGCGCACGAAGAGTCGGTCCAAGACCGGCAGCAACGCGGATTCCGCGGGAACAAAACAACCGGACTGGGCCAAAATGGCGTGCAGGGCCGTCTGGCGCAATACGGCCGATTTACCGCTCATGTTGGGGCCGGTGATCATCCACATGCGCTCGCCGTTCCCGCTCAGGACCACGTCGTTGGGGATGTAGGGTTGGCCGGCGGGCAACACGCGTTCAATCACGGGGTGCCTTCCCTGGCGAACTTCCCACTCCAGTTGGTCTGAAAATTGGGGTCGGGCCCAGCCCCGACGGACCGCCAATTCCGCAAACCCCAACAAAACGTCCCATTCCGCCACGCGGCTTCCCAAGACCAATAGATCCGGAACGTGCGCCTGCAGGTCTTCCACCAATCCGGTGTACAAGGAATACTCCAGCGCGGCAATGCGGTCGTTGGCTTTGAAGAGTTTCTCCTCCAGCTCTTTCAATTCGGGGGTGATGTAGCGCTCCGCGTTTACCAGGGTCTGTTTGCGGATCCAGTGCGCGGGTACTTTGTCTGCGTGGCTGTTGCGAACTTCCAAGAAGTAGCCAAAAACACCGTTGGAGGCCACCCGGAGGCTGGAAATTCCCGTGGCGAGTTGTTCCCGCGCCAACAAGGCGTCCAGGTGTCCTTGGGCGTCTTCCTGCAAATCCCGCAGTTCGTCCAGTTCCGGATGCACGCCGGCGGCGATCACGCCGCCCTTGGCCAATTGCGCCGGGGCGTCCGGGTGCAGTACCGCCGCAATGGCCGCTGCAGGCCCCTCGCCCACCGGCCAAACGCGTCCTTCCGTCTGGCCCGCTTGGTCCAACAGGAGGCGCAACTGGTCTGCCGCGCGGAGACCGTCGGACAAGCGCCACAGTTCGCGCGGACCAATGCGTCGGGTGGCGCAGCGCGTGGCTACCCGCTCCAAATCGTGCACCTCGGCCACAAAATCCGCGGCTTTGCTCGCCAATTCCCGCTGGTCCACGCCCCACTGAACGCTGGAGTGCCGACGCTCCAATTCCTGTACGTCCGTCAACGGAAACGCCAACCAGCGGCGCAGGAGCCGCGCGCCCATGGGGCCGCGGCAAGCGTCCACCACGTCCACCAACGGAGTTCCTCCCTCGCCGGTGGGGCGGAAAAGCTCCAAGTTGCGCACGGTGAAGACGTCCATCCACAGGTGGCTGTCCTCGCGCCAACGCGTGATGCCCGTGAGGTGGCCGGTGTGGGTGTACTGGGACTGTTCCAGGTAGTGCAGCACTGCGCCCGCCGCCACTACGGCCAAGGGATCTCCTTCCAAACCAAAGCCTTTGACGGCCTTGGGTCCAAATTGTTCGCTGAGCCGACGGTCCGCCTCTTCCGCTTTGAATACCCATTCCTCCAATCCGTACACCACGAATCGGTCCCGAACGGATTGCACCCACGGGGAGTGGTCCCGACGGTTGTACAAAACTTCCGACGGCGCAAATCCCGCCAAAGCGCGCTCGATGCTGGGCATACTGCCCTGCAAGGCATAAAAAGTACCGGTGGTGACGTCCAGCAGGGCCAATCCCGCCTCGTGTTCTCCCGCGTGCACCGCCGCCAAAAAGTTATGGGACCGGGCCGCCAGCAAGGGTTCGTAGTGGGCCACGCCGGGCGTTACCACTTCCGTAATCCCCCGCTTCACCAACCCCTTTGCCAGCTTGGGGTCTTCCAACTGTTCGCACACCGCCACACGAAGGCCGGCGAGCACCAGTCGGGGCAAGTAGGATTCCAAGGAGTGGTGCGGAAATCCCGCCAAGGGGGTGTCTCCGGCCGCGCCGTTGCTGCGTTTGGTGAGCACAATGTTCAGCGCCTTGGACGCGGCCTCCGCGTCTTCGTTGAAGGTTTCGTAAAAATCCCCTACCCGAAAAAGCAATACGGTACCGGGGTACGCCGCTTTCAATTCGGCGTACTGTTTCATCAAGGGAGTTTCTGCTTTGGCCACGCTGCTGGAAGTATCTTTGCGAAGATACGCAGCCCGCGTTATCCTATCTTTCCCAACGGATGGCCAAACTCCGACTCCACGAACTGAATAGACTCGACGCCGATGCTTTTCGCGCGGCTCCCAAAACCCCCATTGTGGTGGTCTTGGACCAAGTTCGCTCCCTCCACAACGTAGGGTCCCTATTTCGCACGTCGGACGCCTTCCGGCTGGAGGGCATCCACCTCTGCGGTTTGACGGCCCATCCGCCGCATCCGGAAATGGAGAAAACCGCTTTGGGCGCCACGGAGGTGGTGGATTGGACGCCTTTCCCCACGGCAGCGGATTCCATCCGCGCGCTGCAAGCGCGCGGCTACCGCGTGTTCGCGGTGGAACAGGCCACCAACCGCACGTGGCTGCACCGCTGGTCTTGGCCCGCAGACGCGCAGGGCGTGGCGGTGGTATTTGGCCACGAAGTGCGGGGCGTTTCCGAAGAAGCCATGGCGTTGTGCGACGGCGTCATCGAAATTCCGCAGCTGGGAACCAAACACAGTTTGAACGTCAGCGTGAGTGCGGGAATTGTGCTCTGGGAGTTGCTGAAACATCGGGCGGAATTGCCGTAAACCTGCGCGGAGCGCGGCGGAAACAACGCGCGTGGCTGCCTCGTCAGCGCGCGGAAAGGGCGTATTGAAGTGCAAAAAGTTGACGGAATAGCACGCAAAATTGCTGACTTCACGAGCACAATGGCTGATAAAGCAGACACAATTGCCAAGATAGCAGGCGAAATAGCCAATATAGCGCACTGAATAGCTGAGATATCGCCCGGACTTTCCACACTCCAGCGCACGAAACTGCATCAATTGCGCAGCACGGTCTCACACGTGTCGGCAAAAAACAAGTCCGCCGCGCCCAAAGGGCGCGGCGGACCGCAACACAGCAAGAAATTTACTTAGCGTACAAACTGAAATTCAACGCGGCGGTTGTGCAGATTCTTGGTGGAGATGGGGTCGTTTTCGCCCATGCTCACCAACTCAAAACGCGCCTCGGAAATGCCGTAGGTGGTGGTTAACACCTTGATGACGGACTTGGCCCGGCGCTCCGCAATCCGCAAATTGACGCGCTCGGAGCCGGTCTTGTCTGCGTGGCCCACTACGCGCAAACGCAACGTCGGATTTGACTTCATCATGCGCGCAACCGTCACCAAACGAGTTTCTTGATCGGGAGTTATGGTTACAGAATTGGTGGCAAAAATCACCTCCGGAATGAAGGCCTCCGCCACTTTCATGCTGACGCCGCTGGTCTCAATCTTCTTGCCTTGGAAGTTGACCAACGCCCCGGAAGGCGAATTGGGCTCCATGTCTTTGCTGTTGGGTACGCCGTCGCCGTCGGAATCCAATTCCATGCCGGTGGGGTCTACCTTCACGCCGCGCTGGGAGAACGGATCCAAGTCCAACTCGTGGCGAACGCCGTCGCCGTCCAAATCAAGGGCGCGCCCGGAACCGTCCACCAAAGAGCCCCTGGCTGTATTGGCTTCTTTGTCCAAAGCGTCGGTTACGCCGTCTCCGTCCGCATCCGCGTGGATTTGTGCGAGATTGCCTTTCAAGGTGGCCAATTCTTCTTTCAGGGCCTTGTTGCCGCAAGAAGACAAAACGGCTGCAGCAGCCAAGGGAAGGAAAATTCGGGTATTCATGGGAATTGGGTTAATTTTTCCGGGGTCAAAGTTACGGAATTGTTGTCCACACAGCATTCAAGAAGTGTGCCAATGCTTTCGCCGCCTGCGGGAGTTAACCAGTTGGGAACCAGTTCTTGAAGGGGAAGGAGCGCAAACCGACGGTCCGCCAACCGGGGGTGCGGAATTTGCAAATCCGGCGCGTCAATCACCGCGTCGGCCCAGATGAGGAGGTCTAAATCAATGGTTCGGCTGGTGTAGCGCGGTCCGCTGGAGTTCCGAACGCGCCCCAAATGGGCTTCGATGGCCAGTAGGCCGTGGAGTACTTGGTGGGGACTTTGGTCCGTTTGGAGCAAAACCGCGGCGTTGCGAAAATCAGGACCGTCGAATCCCCAGGACGGTGAGGCGTACACCCCGCTGACCCGCTGCACTTCGCCAACTGCGGGAAGTTGATCCAGCGCGCGTTGCAGCCAATTTTGGGCGTCGGGAGCGTTGCTGCCCATCAGCACAACAGTTTGTACCTTCGTTTTTTGCACGGCGCAAAGGTACCGTGCAACTTTTGGAGCACTTTAAGCATCTTACGGAATATGAAAACATTTTTTGCCTCCTTTTTGGGCGTTATCGCCGCTTTGTTTGTGGCCTTTTTGCTGGGTATTGGTTTGTTGGTAGGACTTGCCAGCATGGGCGACGACAGCGCACCGTCGGTTCAAGACGGAAGTTGGGTGGTGGTGGACCTTCAGGGCACCGTGCCGGACCGGATTCCGGACGATGGTTTGCCGGATTTTTCTGAGTTGACCGGCGAGGCGCCTCAGGGACCTGCTCTGAACGACCTTCTTTTTTCGTTCCGGGATTTGGAGCAGGACGACCGCGTCACAGGAGTCGTGCTGCGCACGGCGGGATTGGATGCCGGGTACGCCACACTGCGCGAGCTGCGCCAAGCCATCACGCGCTTGAGAAAGGCCGGTAAAAAAGTATACGCCTACGACGAGGTGTACTCGCTGAAGCAGTATTACCTGGCCTCCGCAGCCAACGAGGTGTGGATCCATCCGGAAGGATTGATGGAGCTGAGCGGTTTGGGCAGCAGTCGGCCGTATTTCAAGGGATTCTTGGACAAGATGGGCGTTAAAGCCGAATTGATTCGGGGCAGCAACAACGCCTACAAAAGCGCCGGAGAGCCCTTCATTGCGGAGAAAATGTCTGAGGCCAACAAACGCCAGACCGCCGAGTTGCTGGGCAGCATTTGGGCTACGCTCCGCGCCGATTTGGCGAGCGACGGACGCCTCTCCGGAGACGGGTTTGACGTTCTGATGAACAGCACCCCCTTGCTTCGCGGCAAGGAAGCCGCTGGCGAAGGCCTCATGACCAAGGCTGCCTACGAGGACGTATTCTTGAAAAAATTGGGCGTCAAGGATTGGAACGACGATAAACTGGTGGCGTTTGAGGACTATTCTGCCTCCGACGACGCTGATGCAGATTCCGATTCTGGAAGCGTCTTGGACCGCATCGCTGTGGTGTACGCCGAAGGCGACATTGAAGACGGTGAAGGGCTGGACGGTGTAGTGGCCAGCCGCACCGTGGTGGAGGCTTTGCGCGACATTCGCAAGAACAAGCGCATTAAGGCCGTGGTGCTGCGCATCAATTCCCCCGGCGGAAGTGCGCTGGCGTCGGACGTTATGTGGCGCGAACTGGATTTGTTGCGCAAGGAAAAGCCGTTGGTGATCTCCATGGGAAATTTGGCCGCCTCCGGCGGTTACTACATTGCCGCACCGGGCGAACGAATTTTTGCGCAACCCACCACCATCACTGGGAGTATTGGGGTGTTTGGCTTGTTTTTCACGGGAGAGGAATTGCTGCGCAACAAAGTGGGCATTCGGTTTGAGGGCGTCGGCACCCACACCTATTCCAACTTTGGTCAGCTGGACCGCACCCTCACGGACAGCGAACGCCTTTTGGTGCAAGCGAATGTGGACCAAACCTACGGACGATTCTTGCAGGTGGTGAGCAACGGACGCGGGATGGATTCCAGTGCCGTGGACAGCATGGCACAAGGCCGCGTATGGTCTGGAACGGACGCCCTTCGGTTGGGCTTGGTGGACGCGCACGGAGGCCTGATGGAAGCCTTGGCCTATGCCCAGAAAAAGGCCAATCTGAAAGGCACTCCTCGGATTTCTACATACCCACAAGAGGAAAATGCGGTTGAGGCACTTTTGGCGGAGTTTTCCAAAGGCAGCGCTTCCTTGCGCCAAAAAGCTCAGTGGGGCCCGTTGGCAGAGGTGGCAGCGGAGTGGCAACGCATGTAACGCATGAAGGGTGTGCAGATGCGCATGACCGAAGTTGGGCCTTTGTAACAGGGGCAAACGGTTGGTCCGAATAAAAAGCAGCAGCGGGCTGCGAACCTGTTGGCTGAAAAGTTGTTGAAGCAGGATGAATTCTTCGAAATCCGTCCGCAAACCTCGGGAGTCCACCCAAGCGGTGTTGGTGCCCTATTTGGTTTTGGCTGCTTTGTTTACTGCTGCCTTGGTGGTGTGCAATTTGCTGTCCAATAAATTCATTGAAATCGACTTGGGTTTCAAGGTTTTTGTGGTATCCGCAGGCATTCTACCCTACCCGTTGACCTTTTTGATGACGGATATTTTGAGCGAGTTTTACGGCAAGAAAAAGACGGACTACGTGGTGTACACGGGGTTTGTGGTGCTTTTGTTTGTTTTGTTGTCCATCTACCTGGCGGGTTTGTTTCCGGCCATTGCCGGCTCACCCATGACCGACGCCGCTTTTGGGGAAGTTTTCTCCAACAGCACGCGGATCATTCTGGCTTCCATGGTGGCCTATTTGGTGGCGCAGTTGGTGGACGTGCGCCTTTTTCACTTTTGGAAATGGGTCACCAAAGGAAAGCACTTGTGGGTGCGCAACAACGGTTCCACCATGATTTCCCAGCTGGTGGACACCGTTTTGGTGGTGGGCATCATCTTCTACGACCGCGAGGAACCGTCGGTGGTGCTGCAGTACATCCTGGACGGATGGCTGTTTAAGGTGGTCATGGCTGCCCTGGACACCCCTTTTATGTACGCGGCGTCTTGGTGGTTCCGCAAGCGCTTTGGTTTGAACGAAGGCGAGGAACTGGATTGGGCATCCGAATAATCTCCTAAGTACAAAGTCCTTCGCTGGAGGTGGCTACGAGCGAACGCGCAAGCGAACCTCGTGCCCTTCGTGTCCGCGCACGTTGAACACCCGGTTGTCCTCAAAAATTAGGTACTGCCCGCGTATTCCGGACAGTCGGCCCGTAAACTCCGGGGTCTTTTCCAGGGACAAGTAGCTGGGCTTTGTGGCGTACTGCAAAACGGGGTACTCCACCCGCCAAGGCCCGTCCATTTCTTGAACCCAAGGCATCCATTCCGGTTGAAAATGTTCCAAGGCTTTGGTGCGTTCCGCGTTCCAGTCCACGCCGCCTGAGGAACTTCCTTTGACGAGGGATTGCCATTGGGTTTTGTCTGGAAAGTAGTTTTTCAAGTGCACTTCCAGCAATCCGGCCTCGTACCGATTGGTGGTTTGGGCCAAAACGATGGCCTCTGTAGCGCCTTGGTCCAGCCATCGGGTTTCCGGCTGTTGGGCACGGGTAACCCCTACTTTGACGGCACCCGTATGGGCGAGGTACACTACGTGGGGTTGCAGCTGCAGCGCTTGCTCGTACGCCAAATCTCGGTCTTCAATGCCCAAGTGCGCCGTGCTTTTCTCCGGACTGACCAAACTGGCGCCGGCAGCCGGATGCGTGAAAAAACACGACCGGCAGTAGCCCATGCGGAACAATTCCTCCACTTCCTTCTGGCAACCGTTGCACACGCGTTTCCCGGTGGCCTCCAACGTTAGTTCCTTGCCAACCAGGGAATGAACCGCTACCGGCATGGATCCGGCGTCTAAGTAGTACAGCGCGCGGCCATTTTCCCGCACGGCGCGCATTTTTTTGAGGAGAAAGAGTGGGTTCATTGGGTTTTGTACCTTGCAAGGAATAAAAGTACGGCA
>CANHXZ010000017.1 GCA_947464785.1 Flavobacteriales bacterium
GCCCGGATTTTTCCCGACGCCCTCTCCCTGATGCCTGATTTTCGCACGCAGTGGGAAAACAACCCCGCCAGTTCCTTGGTGATCATGCGCTGCGACCCCTGGCAATTCAACGGAACCGTCGCTCTTATTGGCGACGCCGCCCACGCCATCGTTCCGTTTTACGGACAAGGCATGAACGCCGGTTTTGAAGACTGTACGGTGCTGGACGACCTCTTGGACGCACACGGCGAGGACTGGCCCAACGTATTGCCTGAATACAGCCGCATTCAGAAACCCAACGGCGACGCCATTGCGGAGTTGGCCTTGTTGAATTTCATTGAGATGCGCGATTTGGTGGGAAAACCCGAATTCTTACTCCAAAAGAAAATTGAGGCGTGGTTCTCCAACAAGCATCCGGACCGCTGGACGCCGCTCTACACCCAAGTCACCTTTTCGCACACGCCCTACGCGGAGGCCTTGGCCAATGGCCGCAGGCAAGAGGCGATCATGCGCGAAGTAATGGCTTTGCCGGACCTAGAAGCGCGTTGGGACAGTGCCGACGTTGAGGCATTGTTGTTGGAACGCACGGCGCGGTAAATCGCAGGCGGATCGAGGTGCGCGATCACTGCCCGCTCAAGGCCGTGCGCACTCTTTTCATCAAGTTGGACCGAAAAACATAATCCACAACGGCCGGGTTTTCCGCCTCCAGGATTTCGTCGTTGGTGCCTTCCCAAACCTTCTCACCTCCCTTTAAAAGTAGAACGTGCTCGCCAATCTCCAGAACGGAGTTCATGTCGTGCGTATTGATGACCGTAGTCATTCCGTACTCGTGGGTGATGTCTTGGATGAGGGCGTCGATGACGAGGGAGGTTTCTGGATCCAACCCGCTGTTGGGTTCGTCGCAGAACAAATACTTGGGATTCAATACGATGGCGCGCGCAATGGCCACGCGTTTTTGCATGCCTCCGGAAAGCTCCGCGGGGTACTTGTGCGCTGCGTTTTCAATTCGAACGCGCTCCAAACAAAACCGCACCCGTTCTTTCTTCTCGGCCGCAGACATACTCGTAAAAAAGTCCAGGGGAAGGCGTACGTTTTCCTCGATGCTTTGCGAGGTGAACAAGGCACTACCTTGGAAGACCATGCCCATTTCCTGGCGCACCTTGCGGGCATCGCTGTGCTCCATTTCGCGCAGGTTTCGGCCGTCGTACAAAATGGTGCCTTCGTCGGGCTGAATCAATCCCAAAATGGACTTCAGCATCACGGTTTTCCCGGAGCCGCTCAAGCCAATGATCAAATTGCACTTGCCGGGCTTCAGGTCCACATCGATGCCGCGCAACACGTGCTGGTCGCCAAAGGACTTGTGGAGGTTGCGCACGGAAATCATTGCAGAATGAGGTTGGTCAGGATGTAGTTGAACAGGATGATGGCCAAGATGGTAGCGATGACGGCCTGTGTGCTGGCGTGTCCTACTTCCAAAGGCCCTCCTTTCACGCGGTACCCAAAGAAGGAGGGTACACTGGCAATGAAGAACGCAAAAACGGTCATCTTAAATACCGAATACGCAATGTAAAAGGGTTGAAATTCCAACCGAAGACCCAAAAGAAATTCACCCGGAGACAGCAGGCCCAACCACCAACCGGCCAAGTAGCCACCCACCAAGCCCCCTGCCATGGAAAAAATGAGCAGTACGGGGCTGAACAGAACGTTGGCTAAAATTTTCGGAAGCACCAAGAAGCCGGCTGGATTGATGCCCATGACTTCCAGGGCGTCGATTTGCTCGGTGATGCGCATGTTTCCCAGAGATCCTGAGATATTGGAACCCACAATGCCCGCCAAAATGAGGCTCACGATGGTGGGCGCAAACTCCAATAAAATGGACTCCCGAACGGCGATGGCGATGTAGTAGCGCGGGATGAGCGGGTCCTCCAAATTGAGGGCGGTCTGGATGGTGACTACCGCGCCCATGAACAAGGAAATGATGACCACCAAGGGCAATGTTTTCACGCCCAGGGCGTCTACATCGCGCCAAAAAGCCTTGCGGTATTCGGCAAACCGCTCCGGCCGACGGAAGACTTGGCGCAAAAAGATCCAATAGGCGCCCAATTCGGCAAAAAAGCGGTAAATCATGCCCTAAAATTACGTTAATTTTAC
This sequence comes from Flavobacteriales bacterium, assembly GCA_947464785.1. GTDB lineage: Bacteria > Bacteroidota > Bacteroidia > Flavobacteriales > Schleiferiaceae > CAMDTE01. The sequence continues at coordinate 2,131 of CANHXZ010000017.1, forward strand.
GGGGATGAAACGTGCTTTTTCAACTCTTTTCGCGGTTTTGGCGCTGGTTGCGCTGGCAACCGCGGCTACGGCCTGCGGCGGTGCGCGCGGCTGCGACTGTCCGCATTTTTCCGCGTCGCGGTGAACTGGGTTTCCCTGCTGCCCAACGAGCGCGCCGCCGAACTGGTGGTTCCGCTGGCGAAGGCATTTGCAGGAACGGTTGACGCCGTGGCGCCGCGCAGCTCCAAATGGGGAGACTTTAGACCCGCGCACGACGGAAAACCCGCCCGCATTCGGGTGAATCGGGACTTGCCGCCCGACGCCTTTCTACTGACCCTCCTGCACGAACTGGCCCATGCCCACGTGGACGCGGCGTGGCAGGCGCGCCAGGCAGAATTCAAGGGCGGACTTTCTCCGCTGAAGCAATTGACGTCCGTTTTGCGCGGTCGGCCCGCACGTCCGGCCAAACCCGCCCCCCACGGAAGCGAATGGCAAGCCGCTTACCGCACGGTAGTTACCCCCTTTTTAACGGAAGGTGTTTTTCAACCGGAAGTGGCGCGCGTGCTGGAAAAATCCCTGCGCAAACCCAAGGCCTCGTGCGGCGCAGACCCCGCCCTGCTGCAGGTGCTTCGCCCCAAAACTACCGAGCGTCCGCACGTACGGGATCTTCCCGAAGGGTCCGCCTTTCGGTTGGTGAGCGGCCGGGCTTTTGTGAAAGGACCGCGTCGACGCACCCGCATTGCCTGCACGGAAGTGGGCAGCGGCCGTACCTTTGCCGTGCATCCCCTGGCAGAAGTGGTTTGGACCGACGCCCCACTTCCCGCTCCAACCCCTGCTTCTTCGGAAATCCACTTGCACCCATGACCTCTTCTCCGTTTTCCAACCCCCAGTTCACCCTTGGCATTGTTGGGGGCGGACAACTGGGTAAAATGCTACTGGCCGCCGCCCGCCGAATGGACATTGCCGTGGCCGTTCTGGACCCTGCGGCGGACGCTCCCGCGCAGTACGGCGCGCACCGTTTTGAACGCGGCTCCCTCACGGACTACACCACCGTCCTGAACTTTGGCCGGCAGTGCCAGTCCGTCGTTCTGGAAATCGAAGCCGTGAATGCCGACGCCCTCATTCAGTTGGAGACGGAAGGCATTCCCTGTTTTCCGCCCGGACGCGTGTTGCAGATTTTGCAAAACAAGGCCCGTCAGAAGGCATTTTTTGCGGAATTTGGGTTGCCAACGGCTCCTTTTACCGTTTACGAAAGCATCGAAGCACTGCACGCCGACCGCGCCGCAGGCGCGTGGCCCCTCCCCTTTGTGTGGAAGGCAGCCACCGGCGGCTACGACGGTTTTGGCGTGACGTTGGTGCGCACGGAGGAGCAAGCCCAAGCCCTGCCCGACGGCGAGTGCCTGGCGGAGGCTCTGGTGGACTTGGATCTGGAGGTAGCCGTGCAAGTGGCGCGTACCCGTTCCGGCGAAACAGCTGTTTTCCCGGTGACGGACATGGATTTTCACCCAACGGCCAATCAAGTTGAATTCGTGGTGGTCCCTACCCGACTCCCCCCTGCTTCAGCAGCCGCGGCGCAAGAACTGGCCCTCAAGTTGGTGGAAGCCTTGGGCCTAGTAGGCTTGCTTTCCGTGGAGTTTTTTGTGGACCGCAGCGGAAACCTGTGGATCAACGAAGCGGCACCGCGCCCGCACAATTCCGGGCATTGGACCTTAGAAGCCTGCGCCACTTCGCAGTTTGAGCAGTTGGTGCGCGCGGCCTGCGATCTGCCGTTGGGCGGAACACAAGCGCACGCCGCTGCCGCCATGGCCAATGTGGTGGGAGCCGAAGGCCACCAAGGGCCGGTGCACTACGAAGGGGCGCTGGACGTTTTGTCCCAACCCGGAGTGCACCTGCATTTGTACGGCAAACGCGAAACGCGGCCGTTTCGGAAGATGGGCCACCTGACGGCCGTTGCTGAAACCGCCGACGAAGCGCGGAAGCGAGCGGCCGCAGGCCGCGATGCCTTGCGCGTTGTAACTTTGCCCCACTAAACCCAAAACTCATGGTCGGAATCATCATGGGCAGCAGCAGCGACCTTCCTGTCCTGCAAGCCGCCGCAGACTTGCTCGCCGAATGGGGAATCCCCTACGAAATGACCGTAGTTTCTGCCCACCGAACGCCCGAGCGCATGGTGGAGTACGCCAAAACAGCGGTGGACCGGGGATTGAAAGTGATCATTGCGGGCGCCGGCGGCGCCGCGCACCTGCCGGGCATGGTGGCCAGCTTGACGCCGCTTCCCGTCATTGGAGTTCCCGTGAAATCCAGCAATTCCATCGACGGTTGGGACAGCGTTTTGTCCATCCTTCAAATGCCCAACGGGGTGCCGGTGGCTACCGTGGCGTTGAACGGCGCTGCGAACGCGGGCATCCTGGCGGCGCAAATTTTGGGCACGTCGGACGCCTCCATTCAAGCCAAGATGGTGGCCTACAAGGAGTCCTTGAAGGAGCGCGTGCTGCGTATGGCCGGAGAGTTGTAGGATTGGGCCCCGTCCGAACCGACGCATTTCACGCGGTTGCTGGCTTAAAAAACGCTTTTACATCGCGCGCAACCGCGCCACCAACACGTCTTTCTTGCGGTTGGCCACGGGAATGGTGGAGTCGTCCTCCAAAATGACGTAGCCGCCGTCGGAGGGGACGTAGCGCTTGACGAACTCCATGTTGACCAAATGGCTCTTGTGGATGCGCTCAAAACCGTAGTCTGAGAGCAGCAAGTCGTACTCTTTCAGCGTTTTAGAGGCCAGCAGTTTTTTGCCCGACTTCATGAAAAATTGGGTGTAGTTGCTGGTGGATTCGCAACGTACAATTTCGCTGACCCGCAGGATGTGCATGCCGTCCTGGCAAGGAACCACAATCTTTTTACCGGCGTCCGAATGTCCGCGCAGGTGGTCCACCAAAACGGGCAAACCGGGAGCGTAGCCTTTGCGCTCTTCGGCCCGACGGATCGCAGAAACAAGTTCCTCGGGATCAATCGGTTTGAGCAGGTAATCCAAGGCACTGAAGCGGATGGCGCGCACCGCAAATTCGTCGTGTGCGGTCACAAAGATGACCTCGCCGCTCCAGGGATTTTCTTCTGCCGCCAACAATTCCAGAAGTTCAAATCCCAGCCGGTCGCCCAGGTGGATGTCCAAAAACAGGAGCTGCGGGCGATGCGCCAGCACGGCCGTCAAGGCCTCTTCCACAGTGGAGGCCTCGTGAATGGGGCTCACCTCGGGGCAAAACAACTCCAATTTTCCGCGGAGGGCGGCGCGGCCTTGCGCTTCGTCGTCAACCAATAATGCAGTCAGCATGGTTTTGGGGTTTAAAAGGTTTCCAGCGCTTCGGTCGGCAGAACGACGGTGACGCGGGTCCCGGCAGGCGAACCGTCGGGGTGGGTTAAATCCGTGAGGGTCCAGCCAATGCCGGATCCGTATTCTTGTGCGAGGTGGGCCAAACGCGCTTCCAGAATGGAGGTGGCCGCAGACCGGTGGCGGGTTTCGTCCGTGCGAACGGCTTTTTCCGCGGCACTTCGGCCCACGCCGTTGTCTTCCACCACCACCGCCAGGCGCTGGCCTTCGAGCATCTGCCACTGAATCCGAAGGATTCCACCGGACGTTCGGGGGCGTAAACCGTGCAAAATGGCGTTTTCCACCACCGGCTGCAAAATCATGGGCGGTAGGCCCCACTCCTCGGGGTCCAGGGCTTCGTCCGGTTCCCAAACTACCTCAAAAGACTTGCCAAAGCGTATTTGCTCCAACGCGGTGTAGTTTTCCAACAATTTCCACTCGTCGGCCACGGAAATCCAAGCTTTTTGTGCGCTTTGAAGCGTGAGCCGCATCAACTTGGCAAAACGCTGCAAATACAGCACCGCGTCTTGCGGCTTGCTCTGCAAAATGAAACCGGAAATACTCTCCAAGGCGTTGAACAAAAAGTGCGGATTCATTTGCAAACGCAGGGCTCGTCGCTCCAATTCCTCGCGTTCGGCCTTCCACGCGCGTTGCTCGGCCCGACGACGCATTTGACTACGCCAAACCGCAACACCAACGCCCAACACGGCCAACACCACGGCCCCAATCAGCCACGGACTTTGCTGCCACGGACGCGGCAAGGTGTACTCCATGGTGTACGGACCGTACCGGTGCAGGGTGCGCGCATTCCGAACCTCGGCCGCAAACGTGTGGCGTCCGTAGGGAAGCAAAGGCCAAACCGTCTCCGACGCCGCCGACCACCGATTCCAGGATCCGTCGTTCCGCTTGAAGCGGTATTCCAATTCTTCTGGCCGAGGGGCGCCTGCCAATTTAAATCCAAGCTTGACCCCGCGTTCCCCATCCGCAGCCTCTACGGCCCACTGGGCGCGGTAACTCGGTCTTTTGTTCGGAGCAAACAGTTCACCAAACCACTGGTTGTTGCTCCAGTGCAGTGCGGACTCTTCTGCGGCACGAAAATCAGTTGCTGCCCGGCCCGGAGCCCAAACCCATCCCTTGGAAGCCTTCAGCCACCAGCCGCGTCCCTCCACTTGCGCCCACAAACGTGCCTGGGCGTCCCGCTGCAGGTGAACGAGGGGGGCACCCGGAAACCGAGCGTAGGCTACCCACTGCGCGCTGCCGGATGCCTGGACTTCATAGGAATACAGTTGACCGTCCGTGCCCGAGCCCAACACGGCCCCGTTTGCAAACGGTCCGTCCAGCTCCACCACAAACATCCCCGACGCACTGTCTAAGGCGCGCCACACGTTGGGGTCGCTGGGATCCGCCGCGGAAGAACGCCGGTACCGGACGGTCTTGTCTCCCAAAGCCACCACCAAAGTGGTCCCGTGCACCACCGTTCCCAAGCACGCCTGCAGGCGTGGATGGGCGCGCCATCGACCCTCCGGAGACCGAAAATACAGCCCATTTTCGCAGGCCACCACCAAAGTACCGTCGGGTAAACGCTCCAGATCAAATACCACCCGACCGCCCGGAAAATCAGCCGACTGAAGGCCCCATTGGGCGGACCACGTCCACAATCCCTTGTTGGACCCCACCCAAGTGCATTGATGCACGGGGTCCCATGCGGTTTGGCCCGGAACTACCGTAAGAAAGCCATTGGAACGCAGCTCGGTAATCAGAACACTGTGGGGAGCCGGCAACCGCAACAAGGCGTCGTCCGTCCATACCAACAAGGAGCTGCCCGCTTCGTGTACCGCCCGAACACCGGGCAACAACTGATCGCGCTCGTCCGTCCACAAATTGCCGTCCGCTCCCGCCAGCCCAAATTCACCCCAAAAAAGCAATTGCGTGCGGTTCCAGGAACGAACCCCGTACCGCTCCCACGGGACCGTTACTTCTTCGCCGGTCGCAACCCAACGCATTTTGTTGGGGTACGCCGCTGCCGGCGTGCGTTCCCCGTTGTGTTCCGCCAAAACCACGGAAAAACACGGTTCGTTGGGACCGCTTCGGGTCCACTTTTTTCCGTTCCAAACCAGCAATCCCTGCTGGGTTGCAACGTACCATTTTCCCTTGAAGGAGACCAGGGACTCGGCCTTGGCGCCCGCGGGAAGCGGAACGCGCAACCAACGAAACGTGCTGGAGGTGTTTGATTTGGAGGCCTGATCGGACCCGTTTTCGCGGGATTTGCCCTGCTGTTCCAACACAAGGAATCGATCGGACAAAAAACCCAAACCGCTGGGGGATGCTGCCGCATCCACGTACCGATGCGTGCCCAGCCCTTTGCGAAATGCCCACCGACCGTTCTCCCAAGCGGCAATTCCCTTTTCGGTGGCCGCAAAAAGAGTTGACGAGGAGCGAGCAACATCGGCCCGCCCGTTTTTTCCTTCCACCAACCGATAAACCACCGGCGAGGGCAAACCGTCTGCCGCACCGTACCGTCGTTCTTTACCGGCATAGCGCGCGGAGATTCCCTGCCCTTCCCACGCCACCCACAGCGTGCCGTCGGCCGCTTCCAAGACGTGCTTGGCCGTGCCGGACACCCCGTCTTCCACGCGCACTTCGCGTCCGGTAAGCCCGGCGGCTTGCGGCGGCAAACGGAACGTTCCCGTGTATGAAAAGTCCGCAAAGATTGTACTCCCTTGGTTTGGGAGTACGGTCAACCCGGTCACCGGCATAGGAGCCAGAACAGCCATCCCCAAAGCCAAGACCGCCCACGCGCGGCGAGCAGGCACCGTTGCGGAAGCGCGAACGGTTAGCGAAAGGAGCGCTGGAAGGACCATACTCCAAAGGTGCACTCTTTTTTTTGTTTCAAACGTATGCAAGTGCGTGAACTACGGCTAGCGGCGATTTTGCGTCCGACGTTTGCCCCGTGATGCCCAACACTGGCCTATGGAATCGAATTTGGAAACCCGCTGTCCTCCTGCTCGCGTTTGGGGCCGGATTTGGGCCAACACTTTCCGCACAGTGGTCTCCGCAGTACCCGACGGTTCATCCCACTTTGGGGCCTCCCGGCGCTGCATCCCAAAATTGGTTGGGTTGGACGCAATGGGGGGCTCCGCCCGGGCACTTCCAATGGACGTGGCGGCAAGGCCATTCGTGGGGTTGGGAAGTGGCTGTGGACGCCTTTCTGGCGCCGCGTGCCGCGGCGTGGGGCTCCGTAAACCTGGCCCGCGGGTGGCGCGCAACGGGCGGCTTGTGTTGGCAAAACAGCCGAGTAGACCCCTTTGTGGCAGCCGCCTGGGAGCACCCACAGTACCAGGCCCGGGTTTGGGCCGGCTGGACATCGGCGGGCCCAACCGGTTGGCTGTACGGCGAATACCGCCCGGGCGGACGTTGGGACGCCTGGGGACAATGCGAACTGCACCCTGCGGGAATCCCCACGGCCTGGACCCTGGGCGCCCGGTGGAAAAGCAACCGCCAAAACGTTTTGGCCGGCTTTTCCCGAGGGGGTGGGATGCAGTTGATGTGGGAATCCACCGCATGGAACGGCGGCGGCCCAACGGCATCCGCCTCCTGGGGTTGGTCTGGTTTTTTGGGGTGCTCGGTGGGCTGGAAGTGGCCGGCCAACCCTCCTGCTGGGAAGCGTCGGAAGTGGTTCAACGGTGGGCCGAACGCAACGCGCCCGTGACGGAGGCTGCGCAAGATTCGGTACGGGAATTGCTGGTGCAGTGGCAACAGGCTCCGTTGGTCCTCAATGCCCTGCCCCCAGCGGCGTGGGTGGACTTGCCCTTTTGGGAAGTGGGTCCGGGTGCTGCGCTGGCCTACTACCGTAGCCGGGGAGGCGCTTTGCTGGATTGGTCCGAATTGGATTTTGTGGACGGAATGGACTCGTGCACCCAAGCCACGGTGCAGCACTACTGCACCTTGGACCTGCTGCGCCAAGCCCCCGTTCGCGCCCTGGGCCAACCGGCCGCCGGCTGGTCCAACGGGCTTCCTACCTTTCATTGGAATTGGCGGTTGCACGCCGCTTGGGGAAAACAATTCGTCGGTTCCCCAACCCCGTGGAAAGGTCAGGCCGGATGGGGACCGGCACAAATCAACTGGTTCCCAAGTCCAACGGATTGGCTTCAGTTGCGGGGCACCTTTCCAGGCCGATCGCTTCGCTCTACCGCCCAAATCCGATGGGGTACCCACGGCTGGTCCCCTTGGCTCCAGGCGGTATGGACGCCGGAAGCCGGGCAGCGTTGGACAGCAGAATGGGGCAGCACCGCGGCCGAAACCGGACCACAGCGACGCATCCAAGCGTCATGGAGCACGAGTCTTCCCGGGCGCGTGCACTGGACCGCTACGGCACGCTACCGGCGCAACCCCTGGGAATTGCCCCAGTGGGACGGTTGGGTGCGGGGCGAAAAATCAACTCCCCAGTATGCACTTCGGGGGCAGTGGAATTGGACGTCGGATTCCGGTTGGCGGGTGGTTTTTTCGGGGAACTTTTCCGGTTGGATCGTGCGCTGGAGCCAAAGCGGGAAGTGGCCGGTGGGGGCAGATGGCTGGGGAGGGGCGCCGATGCTGGAGAAACGTCCCACGAGCGAACTTGTGGAGCTGGCCTACCGCCAATCCAACCCTTGGGGTCGGTGGTCCGCCACCGCGGCGTGGGTTTCTGCATCGCCGGGTTTGCCGGTGCTGTACGGAACCCAACCCTACGGCAGCAGTCCGTGGGTATTGAGCGCAGAGTGGAGTAAATCCTGGAAAAGTTGGTCTTTTTTCGTGCGTGGAACGCTTCAACCGGGCCTACGTCCGGCGCGCGACTCCCTCCTGTGGGATGAAAACGGTTGGAATGCGCGCGGCTCGTTCCGGATCCGCTATGCGCCCACTTGGACCCTGAAATTGCGCCAAAAGTCAGGGTAGGACTTTCGAACACAATCCGGATCGCTCACCGAAACGGGAACCCGAAGCCCCACCAGCGCCCAAGCAAAGGCCTGACGGTGGTCGCCCTGTGCGGAGCGGTGTTGCGGCGATCCCGGTCCGGACAACCCTTCTTGGCCATGCCCAAAATTTGGGCCCGGTGAAAAGGAGAAGGAGTCCGCATCCGCCGTGCAGGAGACGCCCAGAACCTCGGCCAATTCCAGCAAGCCGTTCATTCGGTTGATTTCTTTTCCGGCCAAGGTGTGCAATCCTACGGCTTTACCGGACCTCCCCAACGCCATGGCCGCGGCCAACAAAGGCTGCGCGGTATCCGGGATTTCGGAAAAATCCCAGGCCAACGGGGTGTGCCCATTTCCCAAGGTATTTGAGGATTTGGAGGGAACTGCGGGAACCCCTTGGGGCGCAGCAACGAGGATGCCTCCGGGCACCGATTCCATGCGAACGCCCAAGTTGGCCAGCAAAGCCCCTACGGCGCGGTCCCCCTGGAGGGAGTCCAAACGAAGGTCTCGCAGCAAGGCCGGTTTTCCGGTCAAGGCAGCAACCGCCCCGTGAACCGCCGCAGCGGACCAGTCCGGATCCCGCTCAAAAACAACAGGCTTGGGGAGCGGGCCTCCGTTCGAATTGCTCAATGGATGCACGCGCCAGGTGGCCTCATCCACGGATACGGAATACCCCACCCGGCGCAGCAGGGCGGCAGTCATGTGGGCGTAGGGAGCACTGACGAGCGGAGCGGTCAGGTGAACTTCGAGAGGCTCTTCCAAAAGGGGTGCGATCAAGAGCAAAGCGCTGAGGTGTTGGCTGGACGCGGAGGCGTCCAGGGTGCACGGGCCGCCGCGCAGGCGGCGGCCCGTGCACCGGTGCGGCGGAACGCCGCCCTCCAACTCCGCGCCTAAAGATCGCAAGGCCTTCACCAAAGGTTCGATCGGTCGTTCTTGCAAACGGGCGTGCCCCTCCAGAACCACCTTCGCGCCGGGTGTGGCCAAGGCCAACGCTAATCCAAAGCGCCACGCGGTGCCCGCGGGGCCCACGTCTACCTGCTGCCAAGTATCCGTTTCGCAAGACCTACGCACGGCCTCCACCGCACGCGCCATGGCCAAAACGTCCTCCGGAGCACCAGCCGTCCCGCTGGAAGTGTCTGAGTGCGAAGCACCTGCATCTGGGGCTCCAGCCTCCGGCCACTGGCTAAGATCTACGCGATCGGGCACAACGGCACGAAGTACCTGAAGTCTGTTCCACACGCTTTTGGAAAGCGGTAAATCAAGTTCCGGGATGGCGCCGAGCGCCGCGCCAGACAAAACGCCCGTCGCCGTGCTCGTCAAAGCAGGCGGAGCGCCGCCTTCAGAACCCGCATGGGGCAACGCATCGTCCCCAGCAGAAGCCCCAGCCCAACCTTCCTCGCTGAACCGGTTCACCTCAAACAAACGTTTTGGCGTAGGCCTCCCAAGCTTCGGCGCATTCGGCTTGGGTCACCGCGGACAGTACAACCGAATTTCCGGGCGCCTGAAGGAGGGCCATGCGAACTTCGTCGGTTCGGTTTTTCTTGTCGTGCTGCATCACGGTCCAGGCCGCTTCCAGGGAGGGCAAGGGAACGCGTGCGTAGTAGGCACGAATGAGGGACCGCAGTGCCGCAGCATCGGCCGTCGGTTGAAGTCCGCGTCCTTCCGCAACCCAAGATTCCATCCACAAGCCCGCGGCAACCGCCTCGCCGTGCAACAAGGGTTCTTGAGCCGCATCCTGCATCGGCAGCGATTCAGCCTCTACACCATCCCCCGGTTCCTCAGAAACGTCGGCCCACGCCAGTGCCTCCAAGGCGTGGCCCACGGTGTGACCCGCGTTCAAAGCAGCACGCACGTCGAGTCGGTCCAGCGGATCTTCTTCCACCAAACGTGCTTTGAAGGCTACGCTGAGCTGAATCAAGCGCTCCACGGTGTCTGCATCGGCTTCGGCGAATTGGCCAATCGTGTTCCAATGTTCCCCGCCGTCCAAATAGGCGTGCTTGATCATCTCCGCCCAACCGGCGGCGACCTCACGAGGAGGCAAGGTTTCCAGGAAAACAGGGTCCACAAAAACGCCCTCGGCGCGGTAAAACGTGCCCACAGCATTCTTCAAGCTTGCTAAATTGACCCCGGACTTGCCGCCCACGCTGGCGTCCACCATGGCCAACAAAGACGTTGGAACGGCGGCGTAGCGCATGCCGCGTTTGTAGGTTGCAGCCACAAAGCCGCCCAAGTCCGTGACCATTCCGCCGCCCACGGCGATCAAGACATCGTCCCGATGTGCGCCGTGTTCGCGCAGGGCCTCCCAAAGGGACAAGGCCATTTCCGGCTCTTTGCTGCCCTCGCCCGCGGGAACCTCCAGCACCTCAACGGCACAGCCGTCGGGAACTTCCGGCTGAACCAGCGGTAAACAGGCCTCGTGGGTATTTTCGTCCACCAAAAAGAAGATCCGACGCGGTGCGGGCTCAGCACGCAGCCAGTCGCCCAAGGCACGCAAAGCGCCCCAGCCCACAACGGCATCGCCCCAAGGATTTTGGTGGGTTTTCATTCCTACAAAGATGGTTCAAATGTATCTTTGTGCACAGCTCAGAACCATGGATTTTAACAACACCGCCCGCGCCTTCCACAGTCGGTCCGACGCCGACTTGCGCCGCAGCCAATTTTTGTTTGGGCTCCTGCAGCATCCCTGGCTCGTACGCTTGGGAAAACCCGCGGTTGAAGCGGCCTTGTGGTTGCGACTCCCCATCAAAGGATTGGTGAAAAAAACCGTTTTCGCGCAGTTTGTGGGTGGGGAAAGCATCGCCGATTGCGGGCCCGCCATCCAGAAACTTTGGGACTACCGCATTTCGAGCATTTTGGACTATTCCGTTGAAGGCAAAGAAACCGAGGCGGATTTTCAACGCGGTTTGGACATCACGTTGCAAACGTTGGCGGCCCACACCAAGTTCGACGGACTGGCGCTGGGCGTGTTCAAGATGACCGGACTGTCCCGCTTTGCGCTGTTGGAAAAAATCTCCACCGACGCTGCCTTGTCTGCGGAGGAGCAAGCGGAATGGGAACGTGCCTTGGCCCGATTCCGTCGGTTGGCCGCCTACGCCCAAAAAGAAGGACGCAGCATCATGATTGACGCGGAGGAGACCTGGATTCAACCGGCCATCGACCGCACCGCCCGGCAACTCATGCAGGAGTTCAACCAAGAGCGTCCGGTGGTCTTCACCACGGTGCAACTCTACCGAACCGGACGCATTGAGGCTTTGGAGGCGGATCTGCAAGCAGCCCAAGAGGGCAACTACAAATACGGGGTCAAAATCGTTCGCGGGGCGTACCTGGAAAAAGAGCGTGAGCGCGCCACCCAATTGGGCTACCCCTCGCCCATCCAACCGGACAAAGCCAGCACGGATCGCGATTTTGACCGCGCTGTGGCCTTGTTGGTGGACGCCCTGGGCACCCCCGGCGCTCCCTCCGGACATTCCCTGGTGGTGGGCACCCACAACGAATCCTCTACCCAATGGGCGGTGGATTGCTTGGCCAAAAACGGATGGACTCCGGGAGATGCTCCCGTCTGGCTGGCCCAGCTTTACGGCATGAGCGACCACATTTCCTACGTGGCCGCGCACGACGGTCATCGGGTTGCCAAGTACTTGCCGTTCGGTCCGGTGCGCGATGTTCTTCCCTATTTGTTCCGACGCGCTGAGGAAAACACCAGTGTGGCGGGCCAAACCGGTCGGGAGCTCAGCAACCTGCGTGCGGAGATGAACCGACGTCGCGCCGAGCGAAAAAGCTCCTGATCCTTCCGATTAACTTCCGATCAACGATCGGTAGAACCCACTTTTACTTCCAACGCAGCACCACTGCTCGGTGCTTCCGGCCTTCCACCACTACTTCCGTGGGGCGGCCTTGGTACTCCAGACGCAACACATAGACGTTGGCGGAATCCTCCGTCGTTTCCGTGCGGGTGGCCACAGTGGTGGCATCCCAGTCCACGGTGGAACGGTTGCGCACGGCCCAGGTCCAGGCGGTGTCGGTGGGAACAGATCCGTCGGGCCAAACCCACGTTTTCAAGCGCAAATCGTACAAGACCCGATCGTTCGGAAAATACGTGCATTGAATGTCTGTTCGTTCGCCGAACATCCAAACCACCAAAACGGTCCCCAGGACCACACCTCCACTAAAAAAAGCTACTTTACGGGCAAACTTCACGTTCTGTACGGTTCGATTTAGAGATAAATACCGCGGCGCGGCACTGAAACGGATCAAAGCAACAACCCAATTTCCGAATAGGGCAAATCAAAGCGTTCGCCCAGCGGACGGGAGGTCAAAGTTCCGCCAAAAACGTAGACCCCGCGCGCCACGCCCGGGTAGCGGTCCACAATTCCCTCCCAGCCTCCGGCCTCGGACCATCGATCCAGCAACGGAGCCGTCAGGTTGTTCAACGCAAAGGAGGCGGTGCGTGCAGTACGCGCGGCCAAATTGGGAATACCAATGTGCAAAACGCCAAAGCGCTCAAAGGAAGGACTTTGCCAGGAGGTGATTTCCGACGTCTCAAAACAGCCGCCTTGATCGATGCTGACGTCCACCACAATGCTCCCCGTCTTCATTTGGGACACGACGGCCTCCGAAACCACCACCGGCGTGCGACCGTTCTCTGCGCGCAAGGCACCAATGGCGACGTCGCAATCCATCAAGGCCTTGGCCAGCAACCTCGGCTGCATGACCACGGTGTGCACCGACGCGTCCACCTGGCTTTGCAGGCGGTGCAAACGCGTTAACGACGTATCAAAAACCCGCACGTGAGCTCCCATTCCGCGCGCTACACGCGCGGCCACCGTCCCCACCATGCCGGCACCCAAAATAACCACGTCGGTGGGGGGCACGCCGGTAACGCCGCCCATCACGTAGCCGCGGCCGTTCAGGGTGGTGCTCAGGTAATCCGCGGCCAACAAAATTGCCGTGGATCCGGCAATCTCGCCCATGCTCCGCACAAACGGTTTTTGGTGGTGGGCGTCTTCCAAATGTTCGTAGGCCAGCGCCGTAATGCGCTTCAGCATGAGGGCCTCCACTATTTCTTTGCGCAAGGAAGACGGCTGCAGGGCGCTCACCAAGGTGGCTCCCAAAGACATGTGCCCCAATTCTTCCAAAGTGGGGGGCTGTACTTTAACCACCCACGGGCAGCGAAAAACCTCAGGAGCGTCGTACACCAACTCTGCACCCGCTTCGGCGTAGGCCGCGTCCGTGTACCGAGCCATGTCTCCCGCTCCGGTTTCCACCTTGACCCGATGCCCGCGGCTGACCAATAAATCGACCCCTTCCGGCGTCAAAGCCACCCGATTCTCGTTCCAAACGGATTCGCGCGGCACGCCAAACGTCAGCGATTGGCGGCGGGTTTGCACCAGCAAACGCTCTTCTTGGGGGACGTACAGTTCCATGTTAGGCAATCAATTCAACCGACCTCAAGTGCGTATCTTCATGATAATCAATGAGAATGCACATTGGGTTTTCCGGTAAGAAGGTAGGGATTTTTTCCGCCCACTCCACCAAGCACAGGGCACCGGAATCAAACAACTCGTCCAATCCCAACCCCCAACCCTCCTGCTCGTTGCGCAGTCGGTAAAGGTCCAAGTGGTACACGGGCGCACCCAGGGCATCGCGGTAGGTGTGGATCAGTCCAAAGGTGGGACTCTGCACGGTGTCTTGCCAGCCCAGAGCCTTACCCAGGGCAGAAACCAGCGTGGTTTTCCCGGCACCCATGGGCCCTTGCAGCACCACCACGCCGCGAAGACGCGGGCCGTGTTCCGCAGCCCAACGGGGCCAATCCTCCAAACCCAAAATGCTCTTGTTCACGGTGCAAAGGTACGCGGAGGGCGGGAAACCATTGCCCGCCCGCCAAAGCGGGCGGGCGATCGATCAAGGTTTCGCCCGCGGCGCTCCAACGCCAAAGCATTTATTTTTTCCGCGTCAACCAAGCATAGGGAACGGCCATTTCTTCCAAACTCACCCCGCCGTGCTGGTAGGTGTTGCGGAAGTGCTGCACGTAGTGATTGTACTGGTTGGGGTAGGCAAAAAAGTCGGACTGTCGGGCAAAAACAACTTTTTCTCCCAAGGCGCGCAAGGGCAAACCGATTTTTTCCGGCGAATCAAACGCCACTACTTCCTTGGGATTTACCTGCATTCCGCGGCCCTGCTTGAACCGAAGGTTGGTGGTTAAATCGCGATCACCGGCCAACTTCACGGGATCCTTCACCAACACGGTACCGTGGTCCGTGGTGATGAGCACCTCCATGCCGCCCAGCAGGGCGTCGTTCACCACCTCCCGCAGGGGACTGCGCTCCCACCAGGTGCGCGTGAGGGCGCGGTAGCCGGCGTCGTCGGAGGCCAAGTCCCGCACGACGGATTGTTCCGCCTTGGCGTGGGAGAGAATGTCGATGAAATTCGCCACCACCGTCACCAATTGCTTCTTTTTCAGATTGTTCCACTGGCCCGCAAACTTCCGCTCGGAACCCGCGTGGGTCAGCTTGGCGTAGGCCCAATCCAAGGTGCCCAATCCGTGCGTTTGCAGCTGCGCCCCCAGCAATTGCTCTTCAAAAGCATTGCGTCCAGACTCCGTCTCCACCCGGTCCTCCACCCAATACTGCGGGAAGCGCTTGGAGATTCCCAGCGGCGTCATTCCGGCAAAAAGCGCATTGCGGGCGTACTGCGTGGCGGTGGGCAGCAAACTGGCGTGAAATCCTTCCTCCCGCACGTGGCCTTCCGCCTCCAAGAGCGGTTGAAGCACCTTCCATTGGTCCCAACGCAGGTTGTCCAGAACCAACAACAAGACGCGCTGACCGCTGTTGAGCGCCGGAAACAAAACGCGCTTCAAAAAACGGTGTGCCTGAAGAGGTGCGGCAGACTCGTCGGCCATCCAGTCCGCGTAGTTGCGTTCTACAAACCGCGCAAAGAGGGCATTGGCCTCATCGCGTTGCGTTTGCAGCAATTGGGAAAACGCTTCGTTGCCCGTTTTCTCCAAGGCCATTTCCCAGCGGCACAGCGCCCGGTGAACGGCCGTCCAGTCCTCCCAGCTGCGCGCGTCGTTGACCTCCACAGACAACTCGCGAAACGCTTGTTGGTAGTTGGTTTCCGTTTGGGCCGCGGCCAATTTGTCGCCGGAAATCAGTTTGGTCAGGGACGTCAACACCTGGCGCGGGTGCACGGGTTTCAATAAATAATCGGAAATCTGAGCGCCAATGGCCTCCTGCATCACGCCGTCTTCCTCGCTTTTGGTGATCATGACCACCGGGAGCGACGGGCGCGCCTGCTTGATTTTGGGAAGGAGTTCCAACCCGCCGCCGCCCGGCATGTTCTCGTCCAAAAGGACGGCATCCCAGCGCTCCGCCAACACCAATTCCAAGGCGTCGGCCGCGTTGTTGGCGGTGTGCACGGCAAAGCCGCGCGCCTCCAAAAACAGGCAGTGGGGCTTGAGGGCGTCGATCTCGTCGTCCACCCATAAAATGCGGGCATTCTCCATGGCTTTTTCTTTACTTTGCAGAATGAAGGCTCCTTCGGTAGAAACCAACAAGTTTAAACTATTTAACGACCCCATTTACGGGTTTATTTCCCTGCCTTCGCCGCGGGTATTCGACGTGCTCGAAAACCCCGCCTTTCAACGCTTGCGGCGCATCACCCAACTGGGACTGAGTTACCTCGTGTACCCGGGGGCCTACCACACGCGTTTTCACCACGCTTTGGGGGCCATGCACCTCATGCAAAGGGCCGTTGAGGTACTCCGTAGCAAGGGTCATGCCATTTCTTCCGAAGAAGAGGAAGCCGTGTGTTTGGCCATCCTGTTGCACGACGTGGGCCACGGTCCGTTTTCGCACGCCCTGGAGCACGCCTTGGTGCGCGGGGTTTCCCACGAGTCCCTCTCCATCAAAATCATGGAGCGTTTGGACGCTGAGCTGGACGGCGCCCTCACCCTCGCCCGCAGCATTTTTGAAAATCGCTACCCCAAACGTTTCTTGCACCAGTTGATTTCCAGTCAATTGGATATGGATCGACTGGACTACCTCCGCCGCGACGCCTTCTACACCGGCGTCACCGAAGGAGCCGTCAATTCCGAGCGGCTGTTGGCCATGCTCAACGTACACAACGACGAATTGGTCATCGACGCCAAAGGCATTTCTTCCGTGGAAAAGTTCCTGGTGGCCCGCAGCATGATGTACTGGCAGGTCTACCTGCACAAGGCCGTTCTCAGCGCAGAAACCCTACTGGTGCGCATTCTGGAGCGCGCCGTGCAACTCACCCAATCCGGCAC
>CANHXZ010000018.1 GCA_947464785.1 Flavobacteriales bacterium
CGGCAAGTACGACTACGCCGTCAACAAAAACCTCAAAGTGGGCTTGGCCGCCTCCGTCCGCGGCCTGCGCGGTGCCGACGTCCTGCTTTGGAAGAGCTTCGCAAACGGCTACATCCCCCTGGACTCCACGGCCACCAACAAAGGAATCTACCAAATCACCGCAAGCCCCTACATCACCTACCGCCAAGGCCGCACGCTCCACGCCCTCCGGTCCCGCTTTTTTGCGCACGACAACAACCTTCAAGCCGGTTTGGAGGACTACTCCAACGCCGCGCGAACCCTCTACACCGAATACACCGCCACCCACTTTGGCACCAAAGGTTGGAACACCACGTGGGGCGCCAGCGCCACGAATTCCCTCTCCTTGAACAGTGAGCTCTTTGGCGGCAAACACAACTCCACCACCCGGGGCCTCTTTGCTCAGGCCGACTACAGCAAGGGCGCGTGGAACCTCAGCTTGGGCGCCCGATACGAGCGCTACACTTTAGACACCACCGGCTCCGGCGCGCCCATTTTCCGGGCCGGCGTCAACCGCAACCTGGGCAAAGGCCTCTTCATGCGCGCCTCCGCCGGCCAAGGCTACCGATTCCCCACCATTGCGGAAGCGTTTGTGGCCGCGGTAGCGGGCCCGGTGCAAGTCTACGCCAACCCCGCCGTGCGTCCGGAACGCAGTTTCACGGGCGAGTGGGGCTTGAAGCAGGTGCTGGCCTCGCGCAACCGACGCTGGCAGGGCTACGCAGACGCGGCCCTTTTTGCCAGCCGCTACTGGGACATGCTTGAGTTCACCTTTGGGCAGTGGGACACCAACTCCCTACCGGATCCCGCGGCCGAGTTCTTTGCCAACAACGGATTCAAATCCATCAACGTGGGCACCACCCAGGTATTGGGGGCTGAATTCACTCTGACGTCGTCCTACCAAGCCCGCAAGAACCTGACCATCAACGCTTTAATGGGGTACACCTACGCCGTTCCCACCATGCTGGACCGCGACGCCACCTACTCGCTGGACGCTGTGGGCCGGCCCATCACGTACCGCGGAACGTCCACAGATCCCTCCAACGGGTACCTCAAGTACCGCTACCGCCACGTGGCCAAGGCAGACGTGGAGGCCGTAGCCAAGCACTGGAGCGCCGGTTTTTCCGTGCGCTACAACAACCGGTTTGACAACATGGACAGCATTTTCACCAGCTCGCTGTTCAACGCCTTCGTGCCCGGGGTTCAAGACGCCTACGCCTACTATTTGCCGCACTTTGACCTCTTGATGGACGCCCGCCTGCGCTGGACCGTTTCCCAAGACTTCTCCATCACGGCGCAGGTGAACAACCTCCTGAACCGCACGGTGATGCCGCGCCCCGCCTCGTTGCAAGGGCCGCGAACCTTTGGCATTCAGTTGAGCTACGCCCTGGGCGGACGGTGAACCGACGCCGCGCATTTTGTACAGGTCTGAACTCTTTTGTATCTTTGCAGCCGCACGGGGGATTAGCTCAGCTGGCTAGAGCGCTTGCATGGCATGCAAGAGGTCATCGGTTCGACTCCGATATTCTCCACTTCAAAAAGGCCGTCTCGAAGAGATGGCCTTTTTTTGTGGCTGTATGCGGCCTGGTTCCGTTGAAAGTGCCACTCCTCTTCAGTCTGGGGGCTGCTCCTCAGACAAAAAGACCTTGGCGTACTTGCGTTCAATCCGACTGAATTCTTTTTTGGTCAACAGCGAAAATTCGCGTTCGCGGGCCCTCTTGGAGAGCTTCCCGTTGTTTTGTTCCAGAAAACGAAGCAAAAGGGGAACCTGTGCTTCTGGCATTCCCAATCGACGGACTACAAACGAGTGGAATCGATCGTAGCGCTTGAGGTAATCCAATTCTTCGGGAACGGACCGTCGAACCGCATGGTCCACGCAGGAAAACAAAAATTCTGCAACGTGGGTAGCGTCGAAAAAGCGATAAAAATCAAGGGTATCGTTGGTGACGGAGACGTTGTGATCGCGTGTTTCGTTCCACTCTACGAACGAAAGTAGGGGCTTGGAATAAGCCTCCAGCACGGCTTGGTACTGGGTGATCTGCTCCAAAATCACAGAAGAAATGGGGAGGGCCGTGCCCGATTCCAGGAGTCCTTTTTGCGTCAAAACGTGGTGGATCAAGTACCGATGCAGCCGACCGTTCCCGTCTTGAAACGGATGGATAAAAACAAAGCCAAAGGAGATCGCTGCCGCAGCCAAGACCGGGTGGTACGAATCCGTCAACAGCAAGCGGTACGCCTCCAAGAGTC
This sequence comes from Flavobacteriales bacterium, assembly GCA_947464785.1. Taxonomy (GTDB): domain Bacteria; phylum Bacteroidota; class Bacteroidia; order Flavobacteriales; family Schleiferiaceae; genus CAMDTE01. Next base: position 2,263 of record CANHXZ010000018.1, read on the forward strand.
CGCCCATCAAGTCGTCCAAATCTTCCGGCCGTGCAGAAATATGCTCCGGCAAGGGTTCACCCGTGCGCGGATCGTGCTCGCCCACAAAACCGCCCTTTTTGCGCAGGCCAAAGGCAACAAAACGATTGCCTTCCAGCACCAGCTCTTGCAAGCGGATCAATTCTTCCACCGTCAACTCGCGCGCTCCCGCATGCGCCACCTCAGCACCCCATCTTGCCGCTCTACTCGCCTTGACCTTTTCTCCTTCCAAGGCAAAGGAGGCCTTGGAATCCTTCAAGAGCAAATAAGCGGTTGCTCGCTGCAGGGCTTCCCCACGCGCACCCTTCATCAATTGCTTGATTTCTTGAGGATAATTGCAATCTACCCAGGCGAGCAAACGCGGCGTCTTGCGAATCAACGGGCAAAAATGAGGACGTCCGGGCAAGTTGTTGCGCACCAAATGCCTAGGCGATTTAACCCCGGCCACGCCAAACTGTAAGTCTTCGTTCAGCGCGGGAACGTACTGCTTCTTTTTCGCGTCGGGCTTTCCGGGAATGACCCTTCCAGACACCCATTCCAACAAGAACCAGATCCGTCGGGAATACTGACCCGACGGTTCGATCTCCACCAAGGCCAACAGATCCGCGTCGGACAAGTGCTCGCGCAATTTTGAAAATACCGGAAGGTGAACCCCCTCGTACTTGAGGGCAAAGACTAAATGCGCGTACAACGCCTGCAGTTTGGGTTGCTCCAAACGGTCCTCGGGCAGGTACGCCGCGGGCAACACGCGAATCCCAGAAGATTCGAAGCTGCGGTTGTTGGAAGCCACAAAAGCTTTGAAGTCCGGGAGTGGAATGCTGAGGCGGTACGTGTGAATGACCGCACTGTACCCCACCCACCAACCGGAACACGGCTGCGGGAGGCCCTGAATTTGGGGCGCATTAGATGAGAAATGAGCGCTCAAGTGTTTGTTATAATATTTATAGGCGCAATTTAATACATTTTTAGTTAGTTAAATATTTATGAGCGCTTTTATCCGACGTGTAATTTATAGGGACAATGATGGGCCTGGGTGGTATTTAGGCGCAACTGGGGGCATGGGCGGTATTGAGGCGGAACCCATTGGCGCGGCTTCGCCGCGAAGGTTTAGTAAGCAGGACCCAGCATGCTCCTTTTCCCAATATTCCCTACCTTGCTTAAGGTAAATGATACCATTTCTCCATTCGGGCTTTGACCGTGCACCCTTCCGAATGCGCCACTGCACCCAACGGACTGTTCATGAAGCGCTTTTTGCAATCCACCTTACTCGCAGCGTGCACGGTCTTGCTGGCCGCCGGCCTTCAGGCCCAAACCGTACCCGTGGGCAGCGGGAGCTACACCAAGACCTTCCCGGGCGTGGACGCCGCCGGCAGAAACGGGTATCCCTCCGGGACGCCCTTCACTACCGGGCCGGCCGCGCAGCGGCCGGTGCCCACCAACGACTGGTGGAGCAACAAACTCAAAAATCCGCATTCGGACAACCTGTTCACCTACCCGTTCACCCTCAAAACCAAAAACAGCGGCTTGGTGGTGACCTACATTCCGTGGGGACCCATTGACAACATTGAACCCGTGGTGGTGGGGGTGAGTGGGTTGAACGCGCCGCAGGCGCGGGTGGCGGACTACTCGGATTGGACGGTCACGATGGACTGGACCGCCGGAACCAAGCAGTTTGGGGCAACCGCCGGGTTGGGGATGCCGTTTTTACACTTCACCAAAGGGAGTTCGGACGTCGCCACGGTGCAGGTGAACCAAGGAACCGCAACGGTGGCCAACGAAGTGCTGCGCATTGAAAATGCCCGGAATGGGGCGGACTTTGCCGTGTACGCGCCGGTGGGGAGCGTTTGGGTGCAGTCCGGGAACACCTACACCAGCACGCTGAACGGAAAAAACTACTGGTCTTTGGCCTTTTTGCCGCTCACCGCCCCCAGCGCGGCCGCCGCCGCGGCCCAGTTTGCGCCGTACGCTTATGTGGTGCCGGTGAACACCCGCGCGGAGTGGTCCTACAACGAAGCCACCTCCGTGGTGACCACCCAGTTTACCGCAGACGTTTCGGTCAAAGAAGGATTGGACAGCGTCTTGCTGATGGGCTTGCTGCCGCACCAGTGGTCCTCCCTAGCGCCCGGAAGTGCAGCGCCGTCGGGCCCCACCTACCCCACCGTGCGGGGAACCCTCAAGTGCTTGGCAGCCAATGCGTTTACCGTTCAAGACACCTTCCACGGAATTCTGCCCACCCTGCCGTACGTGGACCCCTACAGTGCTGGTTTTCAGCCGCTGGAACTGAGTTCCAAAATTCAATTGCTGCAGAACGATCCGTTGGCCACCTGGACGGACAGCTACAACGAGGGGCAGGAGATGAACCGACTGATCCAAACCGCGCGCGCCGCGGAGCTGACGCAGGACACGGCGGCTTTTGCCCTTTTGTTTGAAACGGTGAAGGAACGTCTGGAGGACTGGCTGCACTACCAGTCCGGCGAAGTGGCCTTTTTGTTTTACTACAACAGCACGTGGTCTGCGCTGCTGGGCTATCCGGCCGGGCACGGACAAGACCTGAATTTGAACGACCACCACTTTCACTGGGGCTACTTCATCCACGCCGCGTCGTTTGTAGAGCAGTTTGAACCGGGTTGGGCCGCCTCGTGGGGACCCATGATCAACCTGCTCGTGCGCGACGCCGCGTCGCCCCGGCGCAACGACGCCCTCTTTCCGTACCTGCGCAATTTCAGCCCCTACGCCGGCCACTCCTGGGCCAATGGATTTGCCACCTTCCCGCAGGGCAACGACCAGGAGTCGACGTCGGAAAGCATGCAGTTCAACTCGTCTTTGATCCACTGGGGCAGCGTGACGGGGAACGACTCCATCCGGAATTTGGGCATTTACCTGTACGTGACGGAGCAACGCGCGGTGGAGGAATACTGGTTTGACCAGCGCCAGCGCAACTTTGGGCCCACGCAGCCGCACGCCTTGGTTTCGCGGGTGTGGGGCAACAGCTACGACAACGGCACGTTTTGGACGGGGGACATTGCCGCCAGCTTTGGCATTGAACTCTACCCCATCCACGGCGGCTCCCTCTACTTGGGGCACGACACCCTCTACGCGCACCAGCTTTGGCTGGAAATGGAGCAAAAGACCGGCATCCTCAGCAACGCGCCCAACGTCAACCTGTGGCACGACATCTACTGGCAGTATTTGTCCTTCACCAACCCGCAGAAAGCCCTCAACTTGTACAACTCGTACCCGGGCCGAAGCTTGAAATTTGGGGTGTCCGACGCCTTCACCTACCACTGGCTGCACGCGATGAACGCCTTGGGACGTGTGGCCAAGGGCATTCGGGCCAACCACCCGTTGGCGGCAGCATTCATAAAGGCCGGAGACACCACCTACGTGGCGCAGAACTACGGCGCAACGCCCAAAACCGTTTTGTTTTCCACGGGGTATGTGCTGACGGTGCCGCCGCGGACGCTGGCCACCAGCAAGGACATTGCCCTGAAGGGCGCGCTCACCACCTCCTTCCCCGCGGCGTACCCGGGCGGCACGGTAACCGTCTCCGCGCAAGTAACGGGCGGCACGCCCACGCAGGTGGTTTTTTTCTGCGGTGATACGGCCTTTGCGACGGTGGCGCAAGCGCCCTACACGGCCGTTTCCCCGGCGCTTCCCGTCGGCAAACACGCTTTCTACGCACGGGTGTACAGCGGGGCGTCGTTTGCGCTGACCAACGTAGTCGGGGTGCTGGTGGGCGATCAAATTCCCTACAACGGCACGCCCATCGCTTTACCCGGTACGTTTCCGGCGGGGCACTACGACGCTTTCTCCGGCGGAAACGCCAGCGGCGTGGCCTACCAAGACGGAACCCGAGCGAATTTGGGCAATTTCCGGCCGGACGAGTACGTAGACGCCAAGACGCAGACCGCAGAAGGACCGTACGTGGGCTGGACGGCCAACGGCGAATGGTTGGAATTCACGGTGGATGCGGCGCAGGCGGGGCTGTACCAGCTGCAACTTCGGTACGCCAGCGGCAACCCGCAGGGCGGCGGGCCGCTCCAACTCTTCAGCGACGGCGTGCCGCTGACGTCGGCGTTTACGGTTTCAGGAAGCGGAAACTGGAATACTTGGGGCACCAAAACGCTGGCGGGCGTACCGCTCAAATCCGGTGTTCAGGTGCTGCGGATTGCATTCCAGGGAGGTGAATTTAATCTGGGCAAGCTGACGTGGACCTACACCGGTCCGCTGCCGTACACGCTACCGGTAGCCGATGCGGGCAGCAACGCGGTGGCGGTTCTTCCGGCCACCACCGCGGCTCTGAACGGTTCCGCAAGTACGACCGGTTCCAACGGACCCATCGCGGTGCTTTGGACGCAGGTGTACGGCCCCAGCACCGCCGTGTTTGCGAACAACGCCGCACTGCAAACCAGCGTTTCCAATTTGCAGTCGGGCATTTACAAAATGCGGTTGACCGTGGCAGACAGTCTTCATGCGGACGCGGACGAGGTGTACGTGATCGTGGGAAGCAGCCCCAACGTGCCGCCCACGGTGGCTTTGCAAACACCCCTGCCCGGCCAAACTTTTCTGGAGGGCGACTCCGTTCGGGTTCGGGCCAGCGTATCTGATTTGAACGATTCCGTGGTGCGCGTGGATTTTTACGCCAACGGCGCGCGGTGGGCGTCGCGGAGCTCGGGGCCTTGGGAGGCCACGTGGCATCCGGGGTTGGGCCAGCACGTGCTGCGGGCGGTAGCGTTTGACGCCTGGGGCGATTCATCCCTATCTGCCGCTCGAAACACGCGGGTGGACCCGGCGCCCAAGTGTGTGGGCAGCAGTTGGAACGGAGATTTTAAGTACCGGTTTTCGGACGCGGACAACAACCCAACTTTAACGTTCATCCCAACCCAAGCCGGAACGGGGTCGCCCACGTGCCTGTTGTACTACGGCACGGATCCGGGGTCTATGCCCGGCTACCCGGTGCAGCCCAACGTTCCGTTTCAATTGCAGGCGAGCAAGGGCACCCTACTGTATTTCTACTACACGTATTCGTACCTCGGCGGCGCAGAACGCAACACGGCAGGCAACAAAAACACCTACGTTGTGGGAAGCTGCACCAATTTAGGGTGGAATGAGCCCGACGGTCCCCGAATCCAGCTTCGTCCGAATCCGGCGCACGATTGGTTGCAGGTGGAGGGGTTGACGGAGCCAACGCGGATGCGCAGAACGAATGCGTTGGGGCAAACCATGGAGTGGACTGTCGAACCGAACACGCCCCTATTCGTGGGCGATTGGCCAAGGGGGGTCTACTTTTTGGAGGTGTTTGAAGGCTCTTTTTCTCAAGTTTTCACCTTCGTTTGTGTACCGTAGGTTTTTTGAGGCCTTAACGGGGTGTTTTTGCAAACGGGTATATTTAATGTAAGTATCTGAATATCATATTTTTCAATGGTAATAAGTATTTACATACGTTTATAAACGTTTAAAAACGGCTAGCGCACTTTTTGGTTTCGACCTTTGTTCGGTTCTCAGGAAACAAAAACAAATCGCACAGGATTTATGGAAACGACGCATGCTTTGCTCATTCGGGTAACCCTTAAAGACGTGGAACCTAAGGTTTGGCGCACGCTGAACGTTCCCAACTCCAAAGACTTGTTGTCCTTGGCGGTGGCGTCGTTCCTGTCTTTTGGCTGGGATGCTGACGCGCCCTTTCACTTTGTGTTGCCCAACGGGGGAAAGGTAGTCGACCCCACGCAGTGGTCTAAATTGTCTACAATCGAACAGATCGACAAGGCCCCGGCCAATGCTTGGGAGCAAAACTTGTGGATGTATTTTGAAACGGGACCGTTGACGCTCGTTTACGAAACGGAGATCCCTTGGACCTTGGAATTGACGATGGATGCGCACGATACCGAGCGCGATGCAGACGGGCCCATCTTTGTGGCCTACGGCGCGATGGCCGGACCGCCCCAATGGTGCGGCGGAAAAGAGGGTTATCGATTTTTGTGCGAGACCATTGCGGATCCAGAGAGTTCCAGTTATTCGAACGTGGTGGAGCGGTTGTACATGGCGTTCAATCCCACCTTCTTTTCGGTGGCCTTTGCCAACGACCGCATCGGGGTCAACGCCAAGGAGTGCGAGCGTTTTTACTGCACCGGCGACGAAGAGGAATAAAGGCTGGAGTTGAGCGGCCGCTTAGATGTTGACCAGCGCCCAGTAGTACGGCAACCCCAGGGTGAGGTTGAGCGGGAAGGAAATGGCTAGGGCCATGGGCAAGTATAGGCCTGGATTGGCTTCGGGAACGGAGATTTTGTAGGCCGCGGGCACGGCAATGTGGGAGGCGCTGCCGGCGAGGCAGGCAAAAGCGAACCGAACCGAAACGTCGTCGGTTATGAAACCGGAAAGCCAGGCAACCAGAGTGCCGTTGATGAAGGGGACGAGCAGGGCCACCACCAACGGGAAGGCGCCGTAGGAGAAGAAGGCCTTGAGCTGGCGGCCGCTGGAGAGGCCCATTTCCAGCATGAATAGGGCCAGGAATCCCATGAACAGGTCGTTGGTGAAGGGGCGAATGCCTTCGGCTGCTTTGGCGTTGGCAAAATAACCCACCACCAAACTGCCCAAAATGAGCAAGACGCTGCCGTGGGTAAGGGAATGGATCAGGGTTTTCAGAGGGGATTGCAGGGGCTGGGTTGTGTTGCCGGCGCGCTTTTGGCTGAGACCGAGCAGGACCAGGCCCACCACTATGGCCGGCGATTCCATCAAGGCCATGGTGGCCACCATATGTCCGGGCAGGATGTGGCCCACGGTTTCCAAGAAGGCGACAGACGCAACAAAGGTTACGGCGCTGACGGAGCCGTAGCTGGCCGCCACGGCGGAAGCGTTGGCCACGCCCAAACGTTTGCGGACGGCGTAAAATACCCAGACCGGGATTGCGGCGGAAATAGCTACTGCAAAAAGTAAACTGCTAGCAATTTCCCAGGTAAAATGCTCGTGGGAAAGTTCTTGGCCGCCTTTGAATCCAATGGAAAACAAAAGGTAGAGGGAAATGAACTTACTGGAGTTCTCCGGTATGGAGAGGTCGGACTTGACGTAGACTGCAAACAGGCCCAAGAGGAAAAACAACAAGGCGGGCGAAGTGAGGTTGGCCAGGAGTAAGTCTAGGGTCATGCGGGACGTGTAGGGTATTGGAGGGGGATTGGTTCTCCTGTTCGCAGCGTCGGCGGGAGTTGTTCCCCAGGCGGCGGAGCCGCCTGGGGGTTCGTCGCTTTCGAAAAACAACTCCTTAACCCGTCGATTCAATGAAGCAGAACTGAATCAACGGAGCAAAGGTGGGGCGATTATTCATAATGTTTAATTTATTTTATTAATCTTTGTCATTAATATTACTTATAATCAGGTGTCGAGCCAAAAAGAGCATCTACTGTGTACACACTGCATCAACTTACTGTATTTCTGAAGGTTGCCGAGTTTAAGTCCATGACGCGTGCGGCGGAAGCCATGCAGTTGACGCAACCGGCGGTTTCTTTGTTGATGAAGCAACTTCAGGAAGAAGTGGGCGCTCCCTTGGTGGATTTGGTCCAAAAGCGGATCTACCTAACGTCTTTTGGGCTGGATTTTCAAGATACGGCCCGACGAATTTTGGACGAGGCCCGCGGATTTGAGGAGCGCACGGCGGAAAAAAAAGGCCTGCTGTCCGGGACCTTGCGCATCAGTGCCGTTTCTACCGGAAAGTACATAGCACCCTATTTGCTCGCCGAATTTCTGCGCCTGCATCCGCATTTGGATTTGGCCCTGGACGTGACCAATCGGGCAAAAGTGTTGGAGGATTTGGCGGCGAACCGGGCGGACTTGGCCTTGATTTCCGTTTTGCCGGAAAAAACCGCACTGGAATCCCTACCCCTCATGGAAAACGAGTTGGTTTGCGTGGCGCAGCGCCCTCTGGCAGCCCCGTTACCGGCCGACGGCGTTTATCCTTTGGGGGTTCTGGAGGACGTCCCGGTCTTATTCCGCGAAGAGGGGTCCGCCACGCGAACCGCGATGGAACGATTGCTCTCTGCGCACCAAATTGAACCCAAAAAGAAGTTGGTTTTGAGTACCAACGAAGCCGTCAAGCAGGCCGTGATGGCCGGCCTGGGCGTATCCATTGTCCCGCTCATTGGCATGCGCAGTGCGCTTCGCGAGGAAAAGGCGGTGGTGGTGCCCATTCGCGGGCTTCCGCTGCGCAGCACCTGGCACATTGTATGGCCGTCGGGCAAAGTTTTGAGTCCCGCCGCGCACGCGTTTGTGCAGGCCTTGCGCACCGACGGACCGCGCTGGATTGCGCAGCATTTTGGGTGATACCTTTATCGTTCAGCAACGCCCGGAATTTTCTACCCCATGCTCCCCCTCCGCCCCTTCCATCCCGGTGATCGCGTTCACGAGATCGACGGTACCCTGCAAGGCGCCGTGGTTCGAACCGCCCCGCACCAAGTAGTGGTGGTATGCGACGACGGTTTGGAACACACCTTCAAACCGGAGGAGTTGGTGCACGAAGTACCGTGGAAGGTGACGGGGCAACCCCGGGCTCAGGATTTGGGATTGCGCAAAGCGGCTGGCATTGCCAAAAAGGAGCTGCGGGTGCAAAAATTGGACCTTCACCTGCCGGAGTCGGACAACGGCCACCGAGCGCTGGAGCGGCAACTGGGCAAGCTGAAGAATGCCTTGGCTGCGGCCGGCTGGGACCAAATCACGGTGATCCACGGCGTGGGCGAGGGCATTTTGCGCAATGCGGTGCACGAATTGGTGCGCAAGGAGACGCCCTACCGCATTGGGAGCTCCTCTGCGAGCGAAACCGTCGTCCTTCGCCTCTGAGCGCCTTTTCGCCCGCGCATCCTACATTTGTTGTTCATCAAACGCATCACCACACCAAATCCACCCCCCATGTTGGCATCCTCCCTGACCCGTTTGGCCCGACGCGCCTCTTTCCTGCTGTCCCTTGTGGCGCTGCTGCTGTTGAGCTCCAACGCCCTCCATGCGCAAACGGAAACCACCTCGCCCAAACCCCGCGTGAAAGCGATGCAACTCGTCGGCGGTAAGGTGTACTACAACAACATGCCGTTGACCGCCGGCGACGCCCAATTTTACGCCATGGCCAAGAGCGCACCCGCCGCGGCCGCGTTCCGCAAAGCGGCCCGCATCCGCGGCTGGAACTACTTCTGGTGGATATACGGCGGACTGAACGTTGGGACTGGGGTTGTAGAATTGAGTTCCGGATATGCGGAATTGCGAGCAAGAGGAGCCGTCAATGTCTTGGTGGGCGGCGTCCTGGTAGGCATCACCATCCCCCGCGAACAGCGCCGTCAGCGCCTCCTCGCCTTCGGTGTTTCTGAATACAATAAAGCCCTCAACGAGGACAGTTGGGAGGATTGATTGCTATCTCCCCTCAACGCAGTATCTTTTCGGGACTTATGCAGTCCCTCACCCAACTACTATTGGACTTTCGCGACGAACGCGATTGGGCCCAATTCCACGACTCCAAAAACTTGGCCCTCGCCCTTAGCATTGAGGCCGCAGAACTCAACGAACTTTTTCTTTGGAGCCCCAACGGCCAACTGCCTGAAGGTCGGGAAGAACGGCTGGCGGAAGAGCTGGCGGACGTCCTGGCCTACGCCCTCCTTTTGGCCCACAACCACGGCCTAAACGTGGATGAAATTGTACGTCAAAAAGTCGCCAAAAACGCCCTAAAATACCCGGCAGAAAAGGCCCGCGGAACCTCCGCTAAATACAACGAACTCGGCCAATAAGCCGCCCAGACTCCGCCCCGTGATCGTCTACGAAGCCACCAAACAATCCTTCCTCTTGGACGTCAGTTCCGGTCGGATCGACGACATCATCTCCGAACGTTTTGCCCAAAAACTACACCGCAAAGTAGGCGCCTCCGAACGGAAATCCTGGCGTGACTCCCTGCTGTACATGCATATGGTGCTCATGGGAGACTACGGCATCCCCAACGATACCGGTGTCTGTGTGGAATTCACGCTGCCCCCCACCAGCAAACGCATTGACTTCCTCCTCTCCGGAACCGACGAAAACGGCCGCAGCCAGGCCGTTATAGTGGAGCTCAAACAGTGGACCAGCGTAGAAACCACCGAGTTAGACGGCATCGTCCGCACCCCCTTGGGCGGCGGCATACGGGACACCGCGCACCCCAGCTACCAAGCCCTCAGCTACGCGCAAACTCTGGCTTCCTTCAACGAAAACGTGTACACCGGCAAGGTAGACGTGGTTCCGTGCGCTTACGCCCACAACTTGGCGGACGCCCTAACCCTGCGGGACGCCCGTTACGCACACTACACCCAAGCAGCACCCGTCTTCATCCGAACCGAAGTTGCTCAGCTCCAAGACTTTCTCAAAAAATACCTACACAAAGGAGACTCCGGCGAAGCCCTCTTCCACCTCCAAAACGGACGCATTCGCCCCTCCAAAACCCTGGCCAACGCCCTCCGCGGCCTCCTGGAAAAACGCCCAGAATTCATCCTACTCGACGACCAAAAAGTTGTGTACGAACGGGCCCTCCACCTGGCCCTCCAAGCCAGCAACACCAGCGGAGCCGCGGGCACACCCGCGAGCGCGCGAGCGGGCGCCACAACCACCACTGCCTACGCGGCAGAATTGAGCACAAACCACAAAAACGTCTTCATCGTGCGCGGCGGCCCGGGCACCGGCAAAAGCGTGGTGGCCATCAACCTACTCGTCCAACTCATTGGTCAACAACTTAATGCGGCCTACGTCTCCAAAAACGCCGCCCCCCGCGACGTCTACCGCCAACGCCTCGTAGGTACCCTAACCAAATCACGCTACGACTCCCTCTTCCTCGGCAGCGGCAAATTCACCGAAGCCCCCGGCCAAGCCTACGACTGCCTGATCGTGGACGAAGCCCACCGACTCAACGAAAAATCCGGCCTCTACGGCAACCTGGGCGAAAACCAAATCAAGGAAATCATCCATTCCGCCCGTTCCTCCATCTTCTTCTTGGATGAAAACCAGCGCATTGCGCTATCGGACATCGGCACCGAAGGCGAAATCCGCCAGTGGGCCCAACGCGCCGGAGCCACCGTCCACGACGCAGACCTTTCCAGCCAATTCCGTTGCGCCGGATCGGACCGCTACCTCGCCTGGCTGGACCAAACCCTCGGCATTCGGGACACCGCGCACCCCATCCTCACCCCGGAAGACTACGATTTCTCCGTCGCCAACAGCCCCACGGAACTCTTCAACAAAATCCTCCAACTCAATCGGCCCGACGCCACTGCCCGTACGGTCGCCGGTTACTGCTACCCCTGGCGAAGCAAAACCAACCCGTCGGCCCAAGACATCGTCTTCCCCGAATACCAGTTTGCCAAGCAATGGAACCTCACCGCAGACGGCTCCGCCTGGATCATCGCCCCCAACTCCATCCACCAAATCGGCTGCATTCACACCTGCCAAGGTCTTGAGGTAGAACACATTGGCGTCATCATTGGCAAAGACCTCATCGTCCGAAACGACGAACTCACCACAGACTTCACCGCCCGCGACCCCCGCGACAAAACCATCAAAGGCGCCAAAACCCGCATCAAAACAGACCCCGACGGCACCCGCGCAGAGCTCGACCGCATCATCCGCAACACCTACCGAACCCTCCTCACCCGCGGCCTCAAATCCTGCACCGTCTGGGCCGAAGACCCCGCCGTCAACCAATGGTTCCGCGAAAGGTTGGGGTGATCTATTCCAGAGGTCACTTCAGGAAAACCTCAAGAGAAAATTGCACATTTCCATCAGGCAACATTCTCATTTTCCCAAAACGCGGATTCCTCAAACTGCCATCCGATCGAAATCTATCCGTATTGCGTGCAATACAAAAAACAGATATTTCTATTTCTGGGTTGACCTTCCTAATTGCAAGCGCAGCGCCGCAGACGGTCCTGCCGGTAGTCAATATATCGTCAAGCAAAATGAGTTTTCTCGGGTAAAACAAGGGAGATATTTCCACTTCAAGGGAAGCAGCATGTTCAAACGTACTAGGACGCTCTACTGCATGTTTCAAAAATGCCGACTTTTTGACTGCTTGAATCCTTTTAAAGATATTGAGCACTCCTAAGGACAAATGCGCAATGGAATCACCAAAAAGCTCCATGGGCTTCACGGAGTCTGGCAAGTACTTGTTTGATCCAGGGACCGGAACCAAATAACCACCAGATAAGTAGGTTTTAACATCCGGAAATGATGAAATTGCTGATGCTAAATTATCGCGATACAGTGGGGTAGCTTTCTTGAGGCCATTTAACAATTGCGACCTCCTTATCTCGTCCGATGCACTCAACAATCGCGATTTTGGAACATAATCGAGTAAGGTGCAAAATTCTAGGTCAAAATCCATGCTCAACCCCAAATTGAGTACACTCAATGGAGTCCAACAGTTCCGAGATATTCCCTTTGTTAAGAACCTCCGCCCCGTAGTCCATTACCTTTTGTACCCACTCAATGTTGGCATTCTGTACAAGACTCTCCAAAAGAAAAAGTCTTCGGTTCAGGCGAATGGCTTCCCAAGCTTGGCTTTGGGTTCCACTGGATTCAGAAGCCTCAACAATTATAGTTGCATCGGACAATAATGCCATAGTTCGATTCCTTCGAACAAAATTTCCTTTGTTCACCAACGAATCAACTCTAAACTCGCTCACTGCTAAATGATTTTCAACAATCTCCTCAAAGAGACTTTGATTCTGCTTCGGCGAAACATTCTCCAACGGGGTTGGAAGAACTGCAATTGTTCGACCGCCACAAGCTAAAGCGGCTTTGTGCGCTACCGTATCAATACCTAATGCCAGTCCGCTACAAACAGTTATTTTCTGGTCTACAAGAGTTTGAACGACACTTTTTGCCCTTCGTACACCATCCACGGAAGGATTTCTCGTTCCAACAACGGATACCCTGCGTCCTTCCCATAGCAAAGACTGATCACCAGCTAAATACAATTCCGCCGGAGCGAACTTGCGCTCAGCCTCACTCAGTTCATTGATCCAATCACGGTAACGCATAGCCACACGTGAAGGTAGAAAAAGAATCTCCATGTTCGTATCACCGCATCCCCGATTTCCGCAAAATCGACTCCACCCAACGGAGGTCCTCGGAGAAATCCAACTTATGTGCATTCGCCGCATTCCGCGCTGCCTTCTCCTCAAAAATCCGCGCCGACTCCCCCGTCAACACGGGAATATCCGGCAAGTAAATCCGCTCCTGATTGAACGACGTTGCCGACACCACTTTCTTTACTCTTTTCCTGCCCATACCACAGCCCATTTTCGTTTCCGCCCAAGGCTCTTCCCCAAGCACCCCACAAAGGAAATTAATCTTTTCCGCTTAAATATTTAAAAAATCAACCAAGTATTTATTTAAACGTTTCCGCCCCACAAAGGTCCTCAATTTCCCGAAAACCTCATCTATAGACCGTCGGAAAAAATAAATTGAATTGCTTCCACCAGAAATAGGTGAAACCAACTCCAAGGAATCGCCCCCATCGGGCCGAAACTGTCCTTTCCCCCTCAAGCACGACAAGCTTACCGGAAATGGTAGAGCCCAACAAACGTTCCGTGCTTTGCTACTCAATAGGACTCTGGGAAATGAAAAACGCACTTCGTTGGATTCTCGCACTACCGTTGGGGATCTTATCCATGTTCGCAGTAACCGGCATTTTCCGCGTTGGAAACATGCTCTTTCCTTCACACAACAATGTATCCGACGAGATGATCAGTTTTTGGTGTGGGGCGGCTTTTACCTTGGTGTGTGGCGCGGTCGCGCCCGCTTATTCGCGTGCGGCATCCATCGTCGCCGGTTGCTTGTTGTTACTACCACCACTTTGGCTGCATTTTTCCGGGATTGCTTCGGTGGAAACCCTGTCGCTCTGGGTCGCAACAATAGTGGGCGCCGCAGCCGGTATTTTCGTACTTTTTCGTGGAAATTGGTAAGCCAAAAGGCACCAAAAATCAAGCACCCCAACCCTCCACGATTCCAAAAAATGAATTACTTCGACAAGACCCACGTGTACCTCTTGGTGCCCCACTATTTCGGTGTGGATGAGGCCATTCAAGCTGCCTACGATCAGGTCCGTTCGGTAGATCCCAACGGACCCATTCGATTTTATTTAACCCCATACCCGGAGCCCAATCCGGTAGATAAATTGCATTTCGACGCCGACTGGACCGGGACCCAAAAGGCGGAGTTTATGCCGCGCAGCAGTAAGAGCAGTCTAGCACCGGAGGACATTCCCCTTGAAGAGTCGTACGTCCAACTTCGAAAGCACTTGGAAGTCCCTCATTCGTTGCTGACGCGCATGGACCGTGCTGCCCAATGGATCTTGGATCAAAATCTGAATCCCAAGGAAGACACCCTGGTGGTACTCTTGAATCCCTACGGAAATACGCACAACCTTTTTTGCGCCCCTTCGCCCAGAAACAGAAACGCTGCGTTCATTCAAACTACCCATTTTGCTACAGAAACCCTGCACAGCAGAAACATCGCCATTGCCTACGAACTGTTTGCGTCTGCCTTGAGGTTTAGGGCCTTCAACGAACCCGATTTTCAAGAAAAATTCCTACATCCCACAGATCTTGGCTGTGTGAACGACTTCTCCGGAATTGTTCAGAATCTTCGGTACAAAATCCTCACGGCGGATATCTGCGACGCCTGTTTTCAACACGTACAATCGAAAAACATTCCGCATCCGTTTATGGAACACCTCAAAACAGGGCTTGAACGAGTAGCGGCGCAACAAAACAACTTCAAAAGAGCACTCACGGAACGCAACCCCATTCCCATCCGCATCACCTATCGGTTTTTACTGTTCGACAGCATCCAAGCCCGAGTGCTTTTGTCCCCAAAAGAAATGACCCTCTACAAATTCTTTTTGAGCCAAGCGCAAGGCATTCACTACCACGACTTAATTGATTTTCGTGCAGAATTGATTGCGCTGTACCAAGAACACTACACCGGTGAAATGGACGAAATGGAAGCCACCATCCACACGGTAGTTGACCGATGGTGCCAACAGGACATCGACCTCAGTCAAACCGTTTCAAAAATCAACAAAAAACTGCGCGATTCCATCGGCTTGCAATTGGCCCGACCGCATTCCATCATGGGCGGCCGCGGGTCCCGAAAATACATTCCGGCAGCAACATCCAACCCCGAACCCAATTCCCACGAATTCAACCCAATCGCATGAAATCCTTACCCGTCTATTCCCTTTTGGCCGCCATCTGCAGTACCCTATTCCTGTTCATCCCCGCAGGCGTATGGCTCTATAAACTGGGTTACTACGCAGCCGAAGACCACCATTTTCAGATAGCCCTACCCGTAAACGTCGGCGCTACCTACTTGATCATGAAGAACTTCTTTCCCAAATACTTGGAATACCTGCCCCAAACAAACAAATGGGTCCCCAAAAAATTCTGGCCCTTCTTGGCCCTAAGTGCAACCCTGCAAATCGTACAAATTTTGTTGGGACTCGGACTAGCCAACACCCAATGACCGCACGCAAAACCCCAACGGCCCATGCTCTTTGGAAACAACATCCCTCCCCACCTCAAAAACAAACTTCTCGACGCCCATTTCCGCGCACTGGAGGAAGAACAAGAGGCCTTAAACCTTGAGGAAGAACAAGAGGCCTTGAAAAACGAAACCACCAAAAACTACAAACGGTGAGCAACAAACACGAAGAACGCGCCAACGGGATGCGCCTCAACCAAATGGCCTTGCAACAAAATGTCCTGGGCCTGGCCTTGCGCTTTGGACGTGGCCCAGAAGGGCAAGACGCCGGAGATGTCCCGTACCGAACGGTAGACGGCCACCCCGTGTACCACATCCAACACAACACTTTCCCCTTGGAATTCAACCAGGTAGATCCCAAAACACACGTGAAATTCGGCTCCTTTGAGCACCCCTACCTCATGATGGGGATGCCGGACTGCCCCGGAAAAATCAAAGTTTACGTGGACTTCCGGTTCCCAGACTGGTACGTCCTCCTCTTGAACGCCCAGCTCGACGTCTGGTGCAGCGGCCCTTCTTATCCCGCTTGGGCCTTGGCGGCCTGGACCCCCAAAGTAACCGGAGACAGCAAAATGAAAGCCGGCGCACGCCTCTTCCACGCCCTGGTCCTCGGCATGGACAACGTTCCGGAAAACGAATGGACCACCACCGACTTCAGCCCCAATTGGGAACGCGACTGGGCACCCACCGAACGCTGCGCCGCAATCCTGCACCAAGTTCGCCTCCCACCCGTAAATCCCCTCTAATTCTCCACTCCCCTAC
>CANHXZ010000019.1 GCA_947464785.1 Flavobacteriales bacterium
CAAATCTTTGGTCATTTTGCCGGACTCAACTACGTCCACACACACGTGCTCCAACGTTTCGCAGAAGCGGATCAATTCGGCATTGCCGTCCAACTTGCCGCGGTGGGCCAAGCCCCGGGTCCACGCAAAAATGGACGCAATGGGGTTGGTGCTGGTGGGCTTGCCTTGCTGGTGCATGCGGAAGTGGCGCGTCACGGTACCGTGCGCAGCCTCAGACTCCAGGGTTTTGCCGTCGGGGGTCACCAACACGGAGGTCATCAAACCGAGCGAGCCAAATCCCTGTGCCACGGTGTCGGACTGAACGTCGCCGTCGTAGTTTTTGCAGGCCCAGATGAAGCCTCCCTCCCACTTGAGGGCGGAAGCCACCATATCGTCGATCAATCGGTGCTCGTAAACAATTCCGGCAGCCTCAAAGCGGGCCTTAAATTCCGCTTCGTACAATTCTTGAAAGATGTCCTTGAACCGACCGTCGTACTTCTTGAGGATGGTGTTCTTCGTGCTCAAGTACAGCGGCCAATTCTTTTGCAGGGCCAAATTGAAGCAGCTGCGGGCAAAACCCGAAATGCTCTCGTCCGTGTTGTACATGCTCAGGGCAACACCGTCCCCCTTAAAGTTGTACACCTCCCAAGACTGCGCCTCGCCGCCGTCCTCGGGGGTAAACGTCATGGTGAGCTTGCCCTTGCCCTTGATTACGGTGTCTGTGGCGCGGTACTGGTCGCCAAAGGCGTGGCGTCCAATGACAATGGGCTTATTCCACGTAGTCACCAGACGAGGCACGTTGGCGCAAATGATGGGCTCGCGGAAGACCGTGCCGTCCAAAATGTTGCGAATCGTGCCGTTGGGCGATTTCCACATTTGCTTCAGGCTGAACTCCTTCACGCGGTTCTCGTCCGGCGTAATGGTGGCGCACTTGATGCCCACGTTGTAGTGTTTGATTGCCTCCGCAGCGTCCACCGTCACTTGATCGTTGGTGGCGTCGCGGTTTTCCATGCCCAAATCGTAGTACTTGATGTCCAGATCGACGTACGGCAAAATAAGTTTGTTCTTGATGAAGGACCAGATGATGCGGGTCATTTCATCGCCGTCGAGCTCGACGACCGGGTTGGCTACAGCAATTTTTTTCATGATTGTGCAAAATTACTCGATATCGAGCTGGAATGTTTGACGAAAATCGTGGAGAAGTGGATTTTTTTCGGCTAAATACGCAAATCGCTCGTCCGGCGTATACACCACCTTGGCGGCGGCTTCCCGCGATACATCAACCACAATGTCCATGCTGTCGTTCTGCAAACCTTCGCGCAAGAATTGCAGCATGGAATCGCGTTGCTCGGCCGTATACTTTTCCTGAATGGCATTGCTCACCGTAAGCTGAACGCGGTGTTCCGCATCCACCTCCACCACCATGGACTCCAGCAAGGCCTGCACGGCGGGCTGATGGGCCAAACTGGCCACGTATTCGCCCCATACCCGGCGCAAATCGCCCAGGTGGTACGCGCTGTCTCGTTTGGCCGGACGTACCTCCACCGGAACATTTGGGGAAGACGCTCCCGCTGCTTCTTCCGGATTTTCCGGTGCATCCGACGCGTCCATAACCGCCTGGGGAGCTCGTTCCGGCGTTTGCAATTGCGCCAAGGAGAAGGCACTGGTGCGGCGAATGGAGGGCGCCCCACCCGGCACTACCGTTGGTGTGGGCGGTACTGGGGCAGGGGGTGCAGCGGGAACAGCCGGCTCCGGAGCTGACGGTGCCGCAACGAGGTTGCTGTCAACGGGCGATTCGTGGTCTGGAGTCGACACCGCAGCGGATGCTTGCATTGCTGGCTCATCGTCCGCTGCATGCGCAAAGGCTTCGGATGGCGAAGTGGGTTCCGACGATGTAGTTGCATCGGGCGCAACCAAAACATCGGCTTGCGCCGGGGCTATCGCCGATGCAGCTAGAGAAGATGTGCTTTGCGGGGCCGTTTCAACGACCTCCGCTGGCGACGCTACCGATTTTTTTTTTCGGCGTCCCCGCCGTCGTACTCCGGCGATTCCGCCATGTCCAGAAGGGCCACCTCCGTAAGGAGCCGCGGATTGCTGGAGGTTTTGTACTTGGACTCGGCCTCGGTGATCCGTCGAAGTGCTCGCGCAAAGAAGGCCAACGAAGCCGCACCGGACTGTACCTTGAATTTTTCTTTGATGGAGGCCGGCCATTCCATCAAAGCCACCGTCTGGGGATGCACCGCCAGCATCACGTCCCGAAGATGGGATGCCAATCCAATGACAAATTGATGACCGTCGAACCCGCGCTCCAAAACCTGATGGAAACGCACCAAAACACCCGGCACGTCGTGCGCAATCAACGAATCAACTACGGAAAAATAGACGTCGTGATCCAGCATTTGGAGGTTGTCCACCACCGAGGCATACGTGATGTTGCCTTGGGCAAAACTCGCCACGCGGTCAAAAATGGAGAGCGAATCCCGCAACGCACCGTCGGCCTTGATGGCGATGGCGTGCAACGCTTCGGGCTCCGCCGAAATCCCTTCTTTGGACGCTACGAAAGCCAAATGGGACGCAATATCCTCAACTCCAATTCGCTTAAAATCAAATATTTGACAACGCGAAAGAATGGTAGGAAGCACCTTGTGTTTTTCCGTGGTCGCCAAGATAAATATGGCGTGACGCGGAGGTTCTTCCAGCGTTTTCAAAAAGGCATTGAAGGCCGCCTGAGACAGCATGTGCACCTCGTCGATGATGTACACCTTGTATTGGCCCACGGCCGGTGCAATGCGAACGCTGTCCGTGATGGATCGAATTTCCTCCACACTGTTGTTGGAGGCCGCGTCCAGCTCAAAGATGTTCAATCCTACATCCGCACCCGGCTCGACGGTGGATTCGTTGATGATTTTGGCCAAAATTCGAGCGCAAGTAGTTTTACCTACTCCTCTTGGACCGCAAAACAACATTGCCTGCGGAATCCGCCCGGACTGCACTGCGTGCTCCAAAGTTTCGGTAATGTGGGACTGTCCCACCACCGACTCAAATCGCTGCGGCCGATACTTTCGCGCCGATACCGTATATCCCGTTTCCACATTCCAAAGATAAGTCGTATATTTGCAGCCCTAAAAAATTCATTTCAAATGAATCAGTACGAAACCGTTTTCATTTTGAATCCCGTCTTATCTGATGATCAGGTAAGGGAAACGGTTGATAAATTCACAGGCCTACTTAAGGGCACTGGTGCTGAAATTATCAACGTTGAAAAGTGGGGCTTGAAAAAGCTCGCTTACCTTATCGACAAGAAGAAGAGCGGATTCTACCAGCTGGTGGAATTCAAAGCACCGGCCACAGCCATCGCACCGATGGAAGTAGAAATGCGTCGCGACGAGCGCGTTATGAGATTCCTGACTGTCCGCCTGGACAAGCACGGAGTGGAGTACGCCGCTAAACGTCGGAGCAAAGTTGCCAACAAATAATCCCGTTGAAAATGAGCACGATTGAAAGCACCAACGCGGCGGCTCCCAGCGGAGAAGTTCGCTACTTGCAGCCGATTGCGATCGACACAAACAACAAAAAGAAGTATTGCCGCTTCAAGAAGTACGGCATCAAGCACATCGACCACAAAGACCCTGAGTTTTTGTTGCGTTTTTTGAACGAGCAAGGAAAAATCCTTCCCCGTCGCTTGACCGGAACTTCTTTGAAGTACCAGCGCAAACTTTCTCAAGCCGTAAAGCGCGCCCGTCACTTGGGTCTGATGCCGTACGTGGCCGATAACTTGAAATAAGCCCGTCCCATGGAAGTAATTTTGAAACAAGACGTCGAGAACCTTGGGTTTAAAGACGATATGGTAGTGGTGAAGCCCGGTTACGGCCGCAACTTCCTGCTCCCTACTGGACAGGCCATTTTGGCTACTCCTTCTGCCAAGAAAATGCTGGCCGAAGATTTGAAGCAGCGTGCGCACAAAGAAGCCAAGGTTGTTGCTGATGCAACCTCCATGGCTGAAAACCTGAAGCGCGTTGAGTTGAAGTTGACTTCTTCTTCCGGCAAAGGTGGCAAACTGTTTGGAGCTGTAACGAACCACCACATGGCGGAAGAGTTGAGCAAAATGGGCTACGCCATCGACAAGAAATTCATCACCATCATTGGCGGCACCGTGAAGACGGCCGGCAAGTATTCTGCCAAAATTCGCTTGCACCGCACGGTGACGGTTGACTTTGGTTTTGAAGTTGTTGGTCAAGAGTCTTGATTGAAGCAAACCGATTGAATGAATGAAGCCGCCCCCCAGGGGCGGCTTTTTTTTTGCGCCCAGTTTTTATACGCTCGCAACGAAAGCCATTTCTGTACACTTCGCAAATCGCCCCCGCTCTGTTGCGTACGCTCCCAAGGCGATGTACCTTCGGGCTTATGGCCAAGAAGTCAGCTCCTTCCCCTAAATCAACCCCCACGCGCCCACCGCAAACGGACCCTGCAAGTTTACCTCTGGGCAAATCGACTGAGGATGGCTCTGTTTGGGTTGCGGCGTTCTTGGGGATGTTGTTTTTGTACCCCGCGTCGTGGGACTCGAGCCAGGCCCTGGGAGACGCGTCCCTGTGGCCCTTACTGCTCTCCGGAGCGGCCTTGGGGGTCCTCGGTGCTTTGTGGAGCTTTCGTGGCGCTGCGGCCCCGTGCACGAATGCGGCGGGAGCCTCCCTGGCACTGACGCTGTTGGTGTCCTTGTCGGTCCTGGGATTGCCGCGCGCCTATGCCGTCTCCGAGTGGTGGGGCAGTGTGGCCCGATTGTCTGTGTATGCCGGAATCGTGTGGGCCGCAGGGCGGTTGTTTGCTCAGGGTAAAATAACTTATGCGCACTTGGCTGCCTTTGGTGCTGGGACGGCTTTGGTGCTGGCCTGCAGTGTTTTTCTGGATTGGAAGGAAGTCGGCGTTCTGAATGCCTGGAAGGATCCCTACGGCGCACCGGGCCTTTTGGGGCACAAAAACTTTACGGCCTCCGCACTACTGCTCGGTTTTTGGGGGGCACTCTACGCGATTCAAGTACCCACTTCCTCGCGCAATTGGCGCATTTTTGCCGGAACTGCTGCCGTCCTGGCGGCCTTGGCTTTAGCCCTTCTGCGCACCCGCAGTATTTGGTTGGGCCTGGCTTTGGGCGGATTGTTCTGGTTGTGGAACAGCAACACCAGCTGGAAGGCCACCCTGCGGCGCGCGGCTTGGCCATTGGGGGTGTTTTTGATCGTTGTGGTAGCCGCTGTGCTGCAACCGTCGATACAGAAAGCGGTGTTCAACCCGCAAAACTTGCGTATTCGTGCGGTTTACTGGGGCCACAGTTGGCAAATGCTGGCAGAAAACCCGTGGACCGGAGTGGGTGCTGGGCAGTGGGGCATTCGTTTCCCAGGCTACGGTTTGGACGGCATGGACCCCTTAGTGTCTGAGGGCATCACGGCTGAAGTGCGTCCGCACAACGATTTTTTGTGGATCGCAAGCGAGTTTGGCTGGCCCGGCTTGGGTGCTTTCCTAGCACTTTGGCTCTTTGTACTTTACTACGCCTACCGCGCCCCCCGGGGAACCGAAAAAGCCTATTTGGTTGCGCTTTTGACCGGTGTATTCGTCTACAGTCTTTTTGAATTCCCCCTGGAGCGGGCCGCCGTCTCCATCCCTTGGGTCCTGGGGATTGCCGCCTTGGGGCAACTTTCTGGCCCCGGTAGAAAATTCGCTTGGATGCCCAAATGGGCTACCGGGATTTTGGCTTTGGCCCTGCTCCTTCCTGCTGCGTACGTGGTGGAGCAGCGACGTGCCGGCACCGAACAAAATGCAGCCGTATTGGCTGCCAACGCGCGTCAAAACGCCAAAGAAATTTTGCAAACGTCCACGGCGGCATTTACCCCGTGGAACGAAATCGATCGCTACGGAAATCCCTTGCCCTATTTCCAGGGGATGGGCGCCCTTTTTGTGGAGGCACAACAGACAAACGACCCCACCTTTGCGCAAGCTGAGGCCTATTTCCGAACGGCGCTGGCCCTCCACCCCAATCATTTGTTGAGCTACAATCAGCTGGGAAACCTGAGCAAGTACCGCGGCAAGCCTGCAGAAGCCCTGCCGCATTATTTGGAAGCATTGAAACGCTCGCGCGATTTCGGTTCCGCCCGTTTGGGCCTGGCCGAGTGCTTGTTGGACTTGAATCGAACCGATTCCGCCGGACGCGTGCTGTTTGAATCGTTTGGGGTTTCTACCAACGGCACCACGCAAGAGGTTCGGAAGGACCCGCGGTACCGGGTGGCGGTGCAACGCTGGGTGGCGCAAGCGGCAACGGCCCCCATTCGCTACCGCCCCTTGGTCCCGGTTGCAGGCCGTTTGTACGAATCTCCAGAATCCGGTTTTGCCGCATTTGAAGCCGCGAAGGACGCCGCCTTAATCCGGGAACAAGCAAAAGTCAGGGCCCAGCGCTGAACGCTTCCCACTGCCTACCTCTAGCTCCCGGCTACTTCCAATCCACGGATACCGGTACGTGGTCTGAACCACTGACCTCCGGATGGATGCGCGACGCCTCCAGTCGGTGGGCCATGCGTTCACTGACCATCCAGTAATCCAAGCGCCAGCCAATGTTATTCTCGCGCGCTCCGCCGCGGTAGCTCCACCAGGAATACTCCACACGATCCGGATGCAAATGCCGGAACGAATCCAAAAATCCCGCCTGCAACAAATTCGTGAAGCCGTCGATTTCGATTTGGGTGTAGCCGGGGGTTTTGTTGTAGTTCGCTTTGGGTCGGGCCAAGTCCATCGGCTGGTGCGCCACGTTCAAATCCCCGCCAAAAAAGACGGGCTTTTCGCGGTCCAAATCGGATAAAAACAAGGTTAGGTCGCGGTCCCAGGTGCTTCGGTACGGCAAACGGGCCAATTCTCCGCCGCTGTTGGGCACGTAGGAGACCACCACCCAACAATCCGGAAATTCCGCAGCGAGTAAGCGTCCTTCGCTGTTGTGTTCTGCTTGGGGCAGTTCGCGTAGGACCCGCAGCGGGGCGGTTCTGGAAAGCAGTGCCGTCCCGGAGTACCCTTTGCGTTCGGCCGAAGACGCTTCCAAGTGCCAACCGTCGGCCAAAAAGGGCTGAAGTACCTCGGCCACCTGTTCTTCGGTTGCCTTTGTTTCTTGCAGTCCAATGACGTCCGCACCCAAGGTGTTCAACTGCTGCAAAAGTCCTTTACCAGCGACGGCTCGGATGCCGTTTACGTTCCACGAAACAAAGCGCATGATGAAAAATTTCTCGTTAGTGACTCGAATGAATTACATGTTGCGTCGGTACTGACCGCCTACCCCAAAGAGCGAATGGGTCATTTGGCCCAGTGAGCACACTTTGCCCGCTTCCATCAACGCGTCAAAAATATTCTGGTTGTGCACGGCAGCGTCTTGCATGGTGCGCAACAAGGCCTCGCTGCGCTCGGCCTCTGCGCTTTGCAGCGTCTCCACCGTCGCAATTTGATCCTCCTTCTCTGCCTCCGTGGCGCGGATGACCTCGCCAGGAACCACCGTGGGCGACCCCTTGCTGCTGAGGAAGGTATTCACGCCAATGATGGGGTACTCTCCGGTGTGCTTCAAGGTTTCGTAGTACAAAGACTCTTCTTGAATTTTGCCGCGCTGGTACATGGTTTCCATGGCGCCCAACACGCCGCCGCGCTCCGTGAGTCGGTCAAATTCCAGCAACACCGCATCTTCCACCAATTGGGTCAATTCGTCGATGATGAACGATCCCTGCAGCGGGTTTTCGTTCTTGGCCAGTCCCAGCTCGCGGTTGATGATGAGCTGAATGGCCATGGCCCGGCGCACGCTTTCTTCCGTGGGCGTGGTGATGGCCTCGTCGTAGGCGTTGGTGTGGAGGGAATTGCAGTTGTCGTAGATGGCGTAGAGGGCCTGCAGCGTGGTGCGGATGTCGTTGAAGTCAATTTCCTGTGCGTGGAGCGACCGTCCAGACGTTTGGATGTGGTACTTCAGCATCTGTGCGCGGGGATCTGCCCCGTACTTCCGCTTGAGGGCCTTGGCCCAGATCCGTCGGGCCACCCGGCCAATCACGGCGTACTCCGGATCTACCCCGTTGCTGAAGAAGAAACTCAAGTTGGGCCCAAACGCGTTGATGTCCATGCCGCGGCTCAAGTAGTACTCCACGTAGGTGAACCCGTTGGCCAAGGTGAAGGCCAATTGGGTAATGGGGTTGGCGCCTGCTTCCGCAATGTGGTAGCCGGAAATGGACACCGAGTAGAAGTTGCGGACGTTGTGGCGGATGAAATACTCCTGCACGTCGCCCATCAACCGCAAGGCAAACTCGGTGGAGAAAATGCAGGTGTTTTGGGCCTGGTCCTCCTTCAAAATGTCTGCCTGAACCGTTCCGCGCACGGTGGAGAGGGCTTCCGCCTTCAAGCGTCCGTACACCTCGGCCGGCAGGACCTCATCACCGGTAACGCCCAAGAGCAGCAAGCCCAGGCCGTTGTTTCCTTCAGGAAGGGTTCCGTGGTAGCGGGGGCGTTCCAAACCTTTGTCGTTGTATTTGGCCTTCAGTACGCGTTCCACCTCAGCTTCCATACCTTCCGCACGGATGTACTTTTCGCACGCTTGGTCCACCGCCGCATTCAAGAAGAAGCTCAACAGCATGGGCGCTGGGCCGTTGATGGTCATGGAAACGGACGTAGACGGATTGCACAAGTCAAATCCACTGTACAGCTTTTTGGCGTCGTCCAAGCAACAAATGCTCACCCCGGCGTTGCCAATTTTGCCGTAGATGTCCGGTCTGCGTCCGGGGTCGTTGCCGTACAGGGTTACGGAGTCAAAGGCCGTGGAGAGACGCTTGGCGGGAAGTCCCAGCGATACGTAGTGGAACCGCTTGTTGGTTCGCTCCGGACCGCCTTCGCCCGCAAACATGCGCGTGGGGTCCTCGCCGTCGCGCTTGAATGGGTAAATACCGGCAGTGTAGGGAAATTCACCGGGAACGTTTTCTTGAAGCATCCACCTCAACAAATCGCCCCACGCTTTGAACGACGGCGTCACCACACGCGGAATGCGCTGCTGCGCCAACGAGACGGTGTGCGTGGGAACCTGGATGGCTTTGCCGCGCACGTGGTACACGTATTCGTCTGCCTTGTACTTCTCGCGCACCTGCGGCCACGCCTGAAGCGCATCCCAGAGGTGCGGATCCAAGTCCCGCTTGCGGCGTTCCATTTCTTCTTGAACGCCTTTGATCAGTCGGTCCGCATCTTCCAGTTTGGAGGAACGAAGCACCTCCAAAGTTCCATGCAACGCATAAAGTTGATCCGCCACGCGGGCCTGATCTTCTACCCATTGGTCGTACGCGCGGTTGTTTTCCGAAATCTCGGAAAGGTACCGGGTGCGGTGCGGAGGAATGACGTAAATCTTCTCAGACATTTCGTCCGACAGGGCAAAGCCGGACGCCAACTCAGTGCGGCCGGACTTATCTGCAATCGCTTGCATCACCGCAATGTACAAGCGGTTGGTGCCGGGATCGTTGAATTGGCTGGCCATGGTTCCGTACACCGGCATGTCCTCCAGCGAGTCGTCCCAGCGGTTGTGGTTCCGTTGGACCTGTTTCTTTACATCGCGCAGCGCATCCAATGCACCGCGTTTGTCGAACTTATTGAGGGCAATCAAGTCCGCAAAATCCAGCATGTCGATCTTCTCCAACTGCGTAGCGGCCCCGTATTCGGGGGTCATGACGTACAACGAAGTGGTGCTGTGCTCCAGAATTTCCGTGTCGGACTGGCCGATTCCACTGGTTTCCAAGACCACCAAGTCAAACCCAGCGGCCTGAACAATTTGAACGGCTTCTGCCACGTGACGGCTCAGGGCCAAGTTGCTCTGCCGGGTTGCCAGCGAGCGCATGTACACGTTGGGGTGCTTGATGGCGTTCATGCGGATGCGGTCGCCCAAGAGCGCGCCACCGGTCTTTCGCTTGGAAGGATCCACGCTGATGACGGCCAATTTTTTCTCCGGAAAATCCACCGTAAACCGGCGCACCAGCTCGTCCACCAAAGAGGATTTTCCGGCGCCACCGGTGCCCGTAATGCCCAAAACTGGAGCGTTGCAAGACTTGGCTTTAGCCGCAATCTGCTCGCGGACGGATGCATATACGTCGCCGTAGTTTTCGGCGCACGAGATCAGTCGGGCCAAGGCCCCCGGATGCTCGGGAGAAAGTCGGTCCATTTCATCGGTCAAACGCTCGCCCAAAGGGAAGTCTGATTTGGACAACAAATCGTTGATCATGCCTTGCAGCCCCATGGAACGACCGTCGTCCGGGTGGTAAATGCGTGCAATACCGTAGTCCTGCAATTCAGCAATTTCGGAGGGCAAAATGGTGCCGCCCCCGCCGCCAAAAATGCGAATGTGGCCCGCACCTTTTTCCTGGAGCAGGTCGTACATGTATTTAAAGTATTCGTTGTGACCGCCTTGGTAGGAGGTCATGGCGATGGCGTTGGCGTCTTCCTGAATGGCGGTATTGACCACCTCTTCCACGCTGCGGTCGTGGCCCAAGTGAATGACTTCGGCACCGGACGCTTGCAAAATGCGGCGCATGATGTTGATGGAAGCGTCGTGCCCGTCAAACAAGGACGCGGCAGTGACGATGCGAATTTTGTGCTGAGCTTGGTACGGCAAGGGGTTTTCCATACCCCAAAGATAACGCACACCGGCGGTGTGCCGGGAGCGACGTTGGGCTCAATCCGGGGCGATTCCTGCCAAAAAAGGAGCCAACTCGTCCCAGTGGTGCAGGACCGCTGTGGGCACGTGGCCGTTGGGGATATTTACTTTCCCGGGGTTGTAGTACACTTGATCCATTCCAAAAGCAGCGGCCCCCAGAACATCGGCCTCCCAACCGTCTCCCAATACCAAGGTTTTCTCCGGTTCCGCGCCGGCCTTGGCCAAGGCGGCTTCAAAAACTTCGGGCGCGGGTTTGTACGCCCCCACCTCCTCGGAAGTGGTCACGGTTTCAAAGTAGGGAGCCAATCCGCTGCACGCCACCTTGGTGTGCTGGCTTTCCGGAAATCCGTTGGTGATGATGTGCAAGGAAAAGTGGCTGCTCGCCCATTGTATGGCCTTCAAAGCGCCGGGCATCAGTCCGGTTTCCCGTGGCGTTCGCTGCACAAAGTCAACCTCCAAGAACGACGACAATTCCCTGCGTTGTTCCTGACGAACGTGCGGCAAGGCCTCTTTCAACAATCGCTCAAACCGCAACGTACGCACCTCAGCCTTGGTACACTCCCCCCGGCGCAACGCGTTCCACAGTTCCGCGTTGATGCTTTCGTACCGATCCAACGCCCGGTCCGGATCCAGTTGCGCCTCCAGCGGAGCAATGTGCGCTTCAAACAAGTTCCGGAAAACCCGTCGGCTGTTGCCCTCAAAATCCCACAAGGTGTGGTCCAGATCAAACAAAAGATGCGTGTAGCGACGGGGATTTTCAGGTGCCATGAACGGAGGAATGCAGCGAAGGTACAATCGGTGAATCGGAACCCGGTTCAGCTCCTCACTCGTCCACCGGGCGCTCCACCACCGTCTCCGGAGAGAATCCAACGAGGTAGACCTTTTGCGCGGCCCGCGTAATGGCCGTGTACAGCCACCGTAAGTAGGAACGTTGGTCGTACCCCTCCGCCTCGTACGGTTGCTCCACAAAGACGGCCTCCCACTGCCCGCCTTGGGCCTTGTGGCACGTCAAGGCATACGCAAACTTCAATTGAAGGGCATTCCAGTAAGGATCCCGGTCGCGCGCCGCACGTTGGAGGCGCACGGTGGGCAAGTGTGCGTATTCCGCCTGAACCCCCTGCAGCAATCCCGTTAACTGCTCCGGGGTCAACGCGGGGCCTTCGGTATCTAAAGCGTCCAGAACCACTTTGGCCTCAACCGGCGGGTCGTCGGGCCGATCCAGCCACCGCAAGGATGCTTGTGCAAAAGAGAGACCGTAGCGCTCTTCGTGTTCCACCAGTCGGATGATTTCCAATTGGTCGCCGTTGGCCAAAAAGCCTGCCGGATGCTGGGCCTCCAGCCAGTGGTAGTTGTTTTTAACCACCATGACCCGATCGCCGGTATTCAAGCGCTCGTCCAAACCAAAAATGCGCGCCCGAATTTGGCGGTTGTACAAGACCGCACGCTTGTTTCCCTTGGTGATGAAGGCCGACTGATCCGGTCGGCTCAAGAACTCGCGTTCCAAGGCATCCAAAACGGAATAGCTGTCTTCCAGCCGCAAAAAATCAGGACCCACTTGGAGCTTGGGGAACCGAACCCGACGGGCCTCCAGCGCACGGCGCAACTGGGTGGCGTTGGCCAATACCGTGGACTCCTGGGCCTGACGCACCACTTCCGTCAAACGAACCGCTTGGACTTCCAAGTCGTGTCGTCCGCTCAAAACCGACGGATCCAGGGCAGGACTCTCATCCTCCCCAACCGGAGGCAATTGAGCGGTATCTCCCAACAAAACCAACTGGCAGCGGTTTCCGGAGCGAACAAATTGCAGCAAATCTTCCAAGAGGGAAGTACCCATCCAACCTTCGCTGGATTTGTCCGAGAGCATGGAGGCCTCGTCCACAAAAAAGATGGCCCGGTCCAGCGGATTTTCCCGTAGGGCAAAAGACACGCCCCCGTTGGCGCGCGGCACGGCGCGGTAGATAATTCTGTGGATGGTAAAGGCCCGACGACCTGTACGTTCGGCAATGACTTTAGCCGCCCGACCGGTTGGCGCCAAAAGAACCGTGCGAAAGCCCAAAGAAGGCAACTGCGCTGCAACCGTGCGCAACCAGGTGGTCTTGCCGGTTCCCGCAAAACCGGATACCAACAGGACGGCGCGCAAGTTGCCCACCAACAAAAACGCACCAAGCGCCTGTACGGCCTCCACCTGTCCTTCGGTAGGCGCAAACGGCCATCCCAAGAGCAGTTTCGAATCCAGTGCGTTACGATTCATGATTTTCGGAGGGACCGGTTGATTTTTTGTGTAATTTCGGGGCTCAAAACAGTAATCACCTATGAATCCCCGCATTCTACTTGGCGTTCGCGTTGTATTGGGCGTTGCCGCCCTGGCATTGAGCTACAAAGTTTACCGAATCATTGCCGAACCGGTTGAATTTGCCTCTTTGAAGGAATCACGTTACGACGTAGCGAAGTTACGTTTGGAACAAATCCGCGAAGCGGAATTGGCGTACAAAGAAAAGTACGGCGAATACCAAGGCGACCTCAACAAGTTGATTGATTTTGTTGCCAACGACAAGGTACCCATTGTCTTGCGCAAAGACTCGTCGTTTACCTACTACGACAAAGTTTACCAGCAAGACATGAACAAGGACACCGTGGTGTTGCGCAAAATTGGCGAAGCTCCTGTGGTTCAAAAATTGCAGCAGAAGGGCGATTTGTTCCCCGCAGACTTCAAACCCGAAGATTTACGTTTCATTCCGTTTTCCAATCAAGTAGCCTTTGAATTGGCCGCAGATAAAATTGATCGGAACGGCGTTCAGGTTCCCGTTTTTGAAGTAAAAGCTTCCAACGATGCTATCTTTCACGACGTCATGGGGCAGTACGGTTCGTTGATCAAGGATTTGTCGATCCCATTCTTGGCGGTAGGATCGCTGTCTGAACCCACCCTCAGTGGTAACTGGAAGTAATCCAACTCCTTCTTTTATTTGGTGGTCTACTTCTGAGGAAGTGGATTCCGCGGCGACGCCCGACGTGTTCCTAACACACGATGGGCGTCGTTTCACCTTTTTGGTGGTGCGTGCGGACCAACCTAGTTTGGTGGGCGCTTTGGAACCGGGTGATTGGGCCTTACTCCTCTCCACCTTAGGTGCCCAAAATCCCCGAGTTTTCTGCAGCTGGCCTACTTCGTGGTGCACCCTTGTTCCCGATGCACTTTGGCCCTCATTCCCATTGGACCGTGTCGTATTGGGCGCACCAAAAAACACCCAAGTTTACCGGTCTGTTCAGCAAAAATTTCACGCCATCTATTCCCAAGATGCCCCTAGCATTTGGTTCAGCGAATTGGGCTTAGCAAATTCTGGTGTGGATGCCTTTTGGCCCAGCGAAGCCTTGAACTGGGAATTGCCCCCGGTTGCACCGGAGCGCACCCTTGTAGTTCTTGCCCATCCGGACTGCCTGCACATCAGCGCCTTTGAACGCAGCGGCACGTTGGTTTACCACAACCGTTTCGACGCGTCAACAACAAACGATGCCCTGTACGCTTTGGGCTTGGTGTACGAACATTTGGGGTGGAGCGGCATTGAAGTCCCCCTCTTTTGGCACGGTTTTCGGCCCGACTGGGATCGCATTGCCCAAGGAATGGGCTCCTTTGTCTTGGACATAAAACCACTCGGCCCGCCCAAAGGATTGTCCGACGCATTGGGCGATTGGCGCATGCATCCTTCCCTTCAATCCTTATTTAGACTCTGGTTATGCGCATCGTAGCAGGAAAATGGCGTGGCAAACAAATTGTTGCGCCCAAAAATCTACCGGTGCGTCCTACGACGGACATGGCCAAAGAGTCCCTCTTCAATTTGATCCGGAACTACTTGGATTTTGAACACATTCGGGCTCTTGATTTGTTCAGTGGCACCGGCAATCTGAGTTACGAGCTCGCTTCACGCGGTTGTCCCAGCATCACTTCTGTGGACAGCTCCCGAGATTGCATACGGTTTATTCATAAAACAGCCACGGCACTGCCCACGGATGCCATCGCTCCAGTAGCATCGGAGGCCATAACCTACGTGAAGCGTAGCCCAAGCCAGTGGGACCTGATTTTGGCAGACCCCCCCTTCGACTTCGAGCGGTACGAGGAATTGATTGACTCCATTCTCACCGGCCAACGGCTCACGAAAACCGGCGTATTCGTATTGGAACACGGGCAATTCACGTCGTTTGTGGACCACCCCCATTGCTTTGACCACCGCAAATACGGCAATGTTCAGCTGTCGTTCTTCCAGCCTGAACCTTTAGAGGAAGAAGACTCCAAGCCGTAACCGCCGGCACTCGGTCATTCCTGCGATTCAAAAAGAAGCGGTTACCCTACCACCAAACCGAGTTGGTTCAAACTTAGTTTACGAAACGCTGCCAAAGCCGCAGCCCTGTGGCTCATGGCTTGCTTCTCGTGCGGGAGCATTTCCGCAAAAGTTCGCCCGTCGCCGTCGTTGGGGATAAAAAGCGCGTCGTAGCCAAATCCAAAATTACCTTGTTCTCGGGGCACTACTTTTCCGTGAACCTCTCCGCGCACGGTGTGGTGCACCTCGCCCCAAACCCAGGCGAGCACACAAACGAAATAGGCCGGCAATTCACGACCCGCAAGTACTTCCAATAATTTTGCTCGGTTCTCCGCATCGGTAGCTTGCTCGCCGGCATACCGCGCACTGAGTACCCCCGGAGCACCGTCCAAGTCCGGAACCACCAATCCTGAGTCATCGGCCAGCGCGGGGAGCATCGTCCCTTGGTAACCTTGCGCGGCTTTCAAAAGCGCATTTCCTTCAAAGGTATCCGCGTCTTCGCGCAAAACGCCTCCAGTCCAATTCGCTTGTTTCAGGGTTAACCACTGCAACGAGGAGCTCAAATGGGGCGCTATTTCATCAATTTTGTGCGCATTCTGCGTGGCTAAAACACACGTAAACACTTCGGGGGCGGACGATGTCATTCTTGTTTTCTAATGGGCGCCACCGTCTCGGAATTGGCGTCCAGGGTCCTTAATTTTTCCGGGAGTCGATCCACAATCTGTGTTGCCAAGGCCTCAATAGCTTTGCGTTTTGGGGATCCCTCTGCAAAAACCAACGAGATTTGGCGAACAGGTCGCGGTTCTGCAATGGGCTTGATACGCGTCTTTTGGCCCGACGGCAGATCCAATGTGGCCAAATAGGGCAAAAGCGTCATCCCCAAGCCAGCATCGGACAAGCGTACCAACGTCTCAAACTGACCGGACTCCACATGCACCCGAGCCCCAGCTTTCAGCCCATTGGCCCCGCAAAGGGTCAAGGCCTGCTGCCGAAAACAGTGCCCTTCTTGGAGCAGCAACACATCGGACTGCTGCAATTCTGAGCGCGTGATGAACAACTCGGTAGACAGTCGGTGATTTTCAGGGATGTACGCCACAAAAGGCTCCTGGTACAACGGCAAGATTTCCAAACCACGCTCGTCCAACGGAGTAGCCAACAAGGCCACGTCCAATCGGTGTTCTTGAATGCGTCCAATGCATTCTGCGGTGGTTCGCTCCTCAACCGTCAACTCCAATTGCGTGAATTTCTGGATGAACGAACCCAAAAATCGATGCAGCACATAGGGAGCAACGGTTGGTATAACGCCCAAGGACAAACTCCCTTGAAAAGGTGATTGACCGGCTTCAATTACTTGGTGGAATCTGCGTGCCTCAGACAAAGTCCTCTTGGCTTGGGCAATTGCTTGACGTCCAACCTCCGTGGGTTCAATGGGCTGATGCAATCGATCAAACAAGGCCACGCCCAGTTCTTCTTCCAATTTTTGCACCTGCATGCTCAACGTCGGCTGCGTCACGCCACAGGCTTCAGCAGCTCTGCCAAAATGACGAAACTCGTCTAAGGCGACGAGGTAGTGCAGTTGCGTTAAAGTCATAGGGACGGTATCCGAAATCGTTGGACACGAAGATAAGGCTTGGGTTGAGCGCCCCATCCCAAATAAAACCGAAATAAACCCGGGGCCTGAGATCCCTCAAAGTCCAACCGACCCCAGGTACCGCTCGCCTGCAGTACTGCTTCGTTAATCAAATACGACATTGCCTGAAGCTCTCGTCCTGCCTCCGTTGCGGTACTGAAATACAAAATCATGCGATCGCCATTAAACCACCAAAAAGCGCCGGCCAAAAATTCATTCCCCGGACCGTAAACGGTCTGCACCATTCCCTTTCGCTGATGGATCAGCGCATGCATTTGCCAACGAACCGAATTTAGAAAATCCTTCGGCATTGCCCCGTAGCGTTTGGCTTGATTTTGTTCAAAAGCTTGAACGAGCACCTCCGGTGAGTCGTGTTCAAAAAGTCCTAACTGTGCACTTTGCGCTTTTTTAACATTCCGACGCGTTTGCTCACTAAACACCTCGAAGTTCAATTGGTACTCCTTCTCCAAATGCAGCACCGCATTTTGTCGGTTCCAACAACGCATCCAACCCCAGGGGCCAGACTTCCACCACACCCCCTCGGGCTTAATCAACTGCAATCCTTCGTGAAAATGCAAATCGAGCCAAATAAAATTCTTGGGCAAAACCTCCAATGCTGAATACAACTCACCCCACTCGTCAACCGAGTGGGCCTCGTGGCTTAACCGACAGGACGGTGCGTAAAAAATGCCCAACTGCTGCAATCCCAAAGGCATTCGGGCCACATTCACACACCCCGCTACACGGCGGTACGGAATGGGGCATACCGCTTCGTAATCGTTTCGAACGAGCCCACCCCATTGTTTTGCGCGTGCATCCAGCACCTCCGTCAATCCATAGGGCAACGAACGTTCGTCCGATCGAACCACGCGGTTCCAACGGTCGTCGTCAACATCGTCCCTTCGGACCCAACGCCAACTGCTTACTTCTCGCCCCATTGAGCCATCATTTTAACATTCTCTTTCCACCCCGTCCATTCAGGTTCGACTTCCGAAAAAAGCCGCCAATGCGTTACCCAGGAAAACGGAACACCTTGTACTGTACATTCTTCATAAGCCTTCTTCCACGCGTCAAACGGGTAATCTTTTGGATGGTAATAAAGCAAATGACCGTCCATGGCGAAAAATGGATGAACCCAAAAATCCAAAACCACATTCTTTTCGAGATCAAACCAAGGATAAGGAACCGCAATACCCGCTCGCCAACCCATTCGATCCACATAGCCCATGGAATGATCTTCACGAATGCCTAATCCCGCCAAAATTGGATAATGAATTTCCGGTTCGAACGCCAAAAAGTGAAACCTACTTCGAACTACTTCCCGATCCAACAAACGCGAAACCTGAAGATATTCCTGCTCAAGCAATCCTTCTCTTGCTCCTTTACTGGCTCCGGTGGACGGATGCCAACCCAAAGCGCCATTCAGTTTTTGGTCCAAGGCCTTCCACAAAGATTGAGCGCGCCGATTCGCAAAATCCACTCCCGAGTCTTGCTCGGAACGGCTTAATTGCATCAGCGCAAAGTAGTTCCACGGTCGCCCCTCCCACAAATCTACTTGCTCCAAAAGCGTGTCGTACGGATCGACCCCACCAGCCCGAGCCCGCAACCGAGTCAAGGCTTTCCCGGACTTTCCATGCAGCACATCGCGCATTCCGGCCAACCCAACGTGCCACCAACTCCTGCCCGCAAAAGCCAAAAGGTGGTCC
>CANHXZ010000020.1 GCA_947464785.1 Flavobacteriales bacterium
AGCTGAAGCGTTTTACCAGCGCGAAGTGGATCGCTACGAGGCGATGGAGTGAGCTCCGAATCGTCTGCGTTTCCCAACGGACACGCTAAACATCCCAAAAAAACTACGCCGCTTCCGCACTGGAAGCTGAATTTGGCGTTGGCACTCCCCGTGATGGTGGGTCAAGTTGGCCACATTGCTACGGGGGTAGCAGACAGCATCATGGTGGGGCAATTGGGCACCGTGCCTTTGGCGGCGGTCTCTTTTGCCAACAGCTTTTTGGCCCTTCCCCTGGTCTTGGGCATAGGTATTTCCTACGGCCTAACCCCATTGGTGGCGCGGGCTACCGGCCGGGGCAAGCACGAGAAGACGGGCCGACTGCTCAAAAACGCCCTCTGGATCAACGCCGTGTTGGGATTGGCCCTGGCCCTTTTGACCTTTGTCGTCCCTTCGGCGGGTGCTTTGTTGGGACAGCCCCAAGAAGTGATGCAAACGGCTGCCGGCTACGTGTACGTGGTTGGTTTTTCGCTCTTTCCGCTGATGTTGTTCATGGCCTACAAGCAATTTGCGGAAGGCCGCGGAAACACCCGCATGGCAACGCGCATTTCCCTTATTGGCAACGGACTGAACATTGGTTTGAATTACCTACTCATTCACGGCGTGTGGGGCTTTCCGGAACTCGGCATGACCGGCGCCGGAGTGGCCACGGCCCTGTCCCGACTGTTCATGGCCGGAGCCTTGGCGTGGACCGTGCACAGCAGCCCGGAGTTCAAACCGGCCTTGGTGGGCTTCCACGAAGCTCCACCCAAAAAGAAACCGGTTCAAGCCATTCTGAAGTTGGGCATTCCCACCGCGCTGCAGTACCTGTTTGAAGTGGGCGCCTTCGCCGCGTCTGCCTGGATCATCGGTACCACGGGCGCCATTCCTTTAGCGGCTCACCAAATTGCCATCAACCTGGCGAGCATCAGCTACATGGCGGCCTCCGGTTTTGGGGCCGCAGCCACCATTCGGGTGGGGCAGTTGCTGGGCCAAAACAAGCCCGTCGAGGCGCGGGCTGCGGCCACCAATCTCTTTGGTTTGACCTTAGTGTTCATGGCCCTTTCAGGGGTGGTCTTCTTTGCGGGACGCCATTTTCTACCATCCTTGTACAACAGCGACCCGGCCACCATCGCAGCGGCCGCGCAGCTCTTGTTGGTGGCGGTCTTTTTCCAGCTGTCCGACGGCCTCCAGGTAACGGCCCTGGGCGCACTGCGCGGCCTGGGCGACGTTCAAATCCCCACCTGGTCCACTTTTGTGGTCTACTTTGTCATCACCCTTCCGTTGGCCTATATGGCCTCTAAGTACTGGGGATTGGGCGCCTTGGGCGTGTGGTAAGCCCTGGCTTTGGGATTAACCCTTTCCGCCGTCTTCCTCACGTGGCGCTTCTTCAGCGTTTTGCGCGCGAAATCGCTTTAAATAAACGTTTGCTGTGCTCGCTCAGGCGTACCGCTCGATGTCCTCGGCCTCGATGGTGGTGCCGCACAAAATGAACAGCCGTTCCACCACGTTGCGCAGCTGCCGAATGTTTCCGCTCCAGGAGCGCGCTTGAAGCGCCTGCAGCGCGGCAGGAGAAAACTTCTTGGCGGGAAAACCGCTTTCGGACGAGAGCAATCCGCCGAAGTGGCTGGCCAAGGCCGGGATGTCTTCTTTTCGGTGGTCCAAACCCGGAACTTTGATTACGATCACGCTCAGTCGGTGGTACAGGTCTTCCCGGAACCGACCCTCGGCCATTTCTTTTTCCAGGTCTTTGTTGGTAGCGGCCAATACCCGCACGTTCACCGCGATGGACTTGTCTGCCCCCACCGGAGTGATGGTGTTTTCTTGCAGGGCGCGCAAAACCTTGGCCTGCGCGGACAGGCTCATGTCTCCAATTTCGTCCAAAAAGAGCGTGCCCTCGTGGGCCAATTCAAACTTGCCCTTGCGGTCTTTGACGGCGGACGTGAAGGCGCCTTTGGTGTGGCCAAAGAGCTCGCTTTCAATCAATTCTGAGGGTATTGCCGCGCAGTTGACCTCCACCAACGGCATCCGGGCCCGCGCGCTGGATTCGTGGATGCGGTGCGCCACTATTTCCTTTCCGCTGCCGTTGGGGCCCGTGATCAACACCCGGGCGTCCGTCGGGGCTACTTTGTCCACCATTTGGCGAATGTCCCCAAGAGCCGCGCTGTCGCCCACCATTTGGTACTTGGAGGTGATTTTCTTGCGCAGTGTTTTGTTTTCCGCAACCAATCGGCCGCGGTCCAAAGCTTGGCGAATGGTTTGCACCAGTCGGTTCAAATCCGGCGGCTTGGCGATGTAGTCAAAGGCTCCCTTGCGCAGGCAAGAAACGGCGGTGTCCAGGTCTCCGTGGCCGGAAATCATGACCACCGGGGTTTCCGGGGCATGCGCCACGGCGTAGTCCAGCACTTCGATTCCGTCCTTCAACGGCATTTTGATGTCGCAGAGCACCAAGTCAAAAGTGCCAACGGCCAAGGCGTCAATCGCTTCCTGGCCGTTTTCGGCCTCGGCAATGACGTGGGCCTTGTCTTCGGTCAACAAGATGTTCCGCAACACGTTGCGGATGGCTCTTTCGTCTTCTACCAGGAGGATGCGCGCCATTCGGAGGGGTTTTGAAGGAGGGTCGTCCATACGCCCTCTTTGAGCGCAAAGGTACTCAGGCCAACGGGAGTTGCGGCCGGAAGTTTTTGCAGGATGGGAGCAATCTGCAAGGGGCTCAGGTGCAAGGTGTCTGCGCGCATCGGAACCATGCCCGGCAGCTGCAAACGCTCGCTCACGGTGGTGAGGAGCAACTGCTCAAACAACGGTTCCAAGGCACCGGCGGGCCATTCGGCGTGCGTTTGCCCGGGTGCTAGCGCGGGCCTGCCGTGGGCCAGCGCCCACACATCGTACAGGGTGTCGAAGGAACCGGAAGAGCCAATGAGCTGCTGGGGGCGGTACTGTTCGACGGCCGCAAAAACGGGTTGGAGCTGCTGGTCCAAGTGTGCGTGGAGCGCCGCCAAATCCGATTCCGAGAGGGGGTCGTGCGGTTGAAACTGTTCGCGCAAACGGGTCACGCCCAGCGGCAAACTGAGGGACCACAGTACCTCCTCGCCGGAACCCACAATAAACTCGGTGCTCCCGCCGCCAATGTCCATGACCAACACGGGCTCGCGGGCGATGGGTACGGCTTGGCGAACGCCGGCGTAAATAAAGGCGGCTTCCTGGAGACCGTCGATGACGTTGAGGGGAACCCCCGCCTCGCGCTCGGCGCGCTCGGCGAACTCCGCCCCGTTTTCCGTGCTGCGCACGCCGGAGGTGGCAAAGGCCCACAGGCGTTCCACCCCAAGATCCTGGGCTGCTGCGCGGAAGAGCTTCAAGGCGTGCACGCCGCGTTCCACGGCCTCGGGGGCCAGTCGGCCGTTGGTGAGGCCGCCCAGGCCCAATTTTACGGGCAACTTGGTGCTCCAAACCAACTCAGACGTGCGCACGTCGCGCACCAAGAGGTTGAAGGTGTTGGTTCCGCAGTCCACCACCGCCCAGCGGTGGGACTCCGGACCTTTGGGGGAAACTGAGGCCAAGGCCGCGTTCCATCCGTCCAGCGCCTCCTGCCAACCCAAGGGGGTCATTGGTCGGACCGCACCCATTTCCACAAGTCCTTAAACGACGCTTTTTTTCCGTAGGACAGGATGCCGATGCGGTAGATGCGCGAGGCCAACCAGGTGGTGCCTAGGAAGCCCAGCACCAGCAGCGCCATGGAAAGGCCCAGTTCCCAGTAGGGCACGCCAAAAGGAATGCGCGTCATCATCACCACCGGAGAGGTGAAGGGGACCATGGAGAACCAAAACGCCAAGGGGCTGTCTGGGGATTCCATGACGCGCATGGAAACCAACAAGGCCAGGATCAAAGGCAGGGTCAGCGGCAGCATGAATTGCTGGGTGTCTGCTTCTGCGTCCACAGCAGATCCCACCGCAGCGAAGAGTGCGCCGTACAGCAGGTAGCCGCCCAAGAAGTAAAACAAGAACGCGCTCAGAATGAGTGGGTAGTTGATGGAGTGCAGGGCGCTCAAAACCTCGGCGGCCATTCCGCCGGAATCCGGTTGCGCCTGCATTTGTGCAATGACTTCGGGGTTGAAGGCGTCGGCCAAAACCGTAGCGCTCAAGCCCGCGTACAGCGCCGCAGTGAGCCCCACCCAGATGATGAATTGCAGCAGCCCAACGCTGGCAATCCCCGTGATTTTGCCCAGCATCAATTGCATGGGTTTCACCGACGAAATGATGACTTCCACAATGCGGGAAGTTTTCTCCTCAATCACGCCCCGCATGATTTGGGTGGCGTACAGGAACACAAAGATGTAGATGAGGTACCCGGCGGCCAGACCCAGGATCATTTTGAATTCCGCTGGACTGTTTTCTTCCTCACCGGCATCGCCCATCAAAACCGACGTCAGCCGCGCGTTGGTTTCCGCACGCTTAACTACCTCCGGGTCCACGCCTTCCAAGCGAAGTTTTTGCTCGTAGGCCTTTTGCTCCAGTTGGTCTTCTACTCCGGCCATTAAGGAAATGGGCAGGTCTTCCAACGAAAACAGCTTGGCGTTCTTCAGGATGTAGTCCGGATCCTTGTTTTCGCTGGGGGGCAAATACAACAAGCCGTCGAATTCCGAATTTGTTTCTAGGATTTTCTTTCCGTTGGCGAGCGCCTTCGGGGTGGGTTTGAGGAATTCATAGACCACGTCCTCCATTCCCTTTTCGCCCACCAAAAGGTAGCTGTGGTCCACCACCAACAATTTCTTAGGGCCCTCCGGCAAGGAGGCCAGCAGGGCCGGGGCCACCATCAGCAAGCCAAAGAACAACGGACCCAGGAGGGTCATGATGAGAAAGCTGCGTTTTTTAACCCGGGTCAAAAATTCGCGTTGGGCAACAATCCAAATGGGGTTCATGAAGCGGCGTTTTGAACGGTTTGAATGAAAATGTCGTTCATGCTGGGGACGGATTCGTGGGCTTCCAGCACGTCTGCGTGGGGCAACAACGCACCCAGAACGTGGTTCAATCCTTCGTTGGCGGTCAACTGCACACACAGGGAGCGCCCCGTGCGCCAATCGGAGCCCGGCAAGGCCTCGTCGGACACCACCTGGAAGGGGGCGGTGGCTTCTGCAGACAGCGCCAAACCGTCCGGTGTTTGGTAGATCACGGTGTAGCGATGGGTGCGGTGGCTGCGTACCACCTCAGCAACGGACCCTTCCAAAACACGTCGGGATTTGTTGATCAATCCAATGTGCGTGCACATCTCCTCTACGTTTTCCATGCGGTGGGTGGAGAAGAGCAGGGTGGTGCCGTTGCGGTGCAATTCCAGCATTTCTTCGCGGATTTGTTGGGCCGCCAAGGGGTCAAATCCGGAAAAAGGTTCGTCAAAGATCAGCACCTCCGGTTGGTGAAGCACGGTGGTGACGAATTGAACCTTTTGGGCCATTCCTTTGGAAAGTTCTTCGATTTTCTTGTCCCACCAGGATTCCATGCCCAGTTTTTCAAACCAGTACACCAGCCGTTTTTTGGCCTCTGCTTCGGAAAGTCCTTTCAATCGGGCCAAGTACAGGGATTGGTCCCCTACGGCCATTTTTTTGTAGAGCCCGCGCTCCTCCGGCAGGTACCCAATGCGCGCAATGTCGTTCCGCTGCAGGGGACGGCCGTCCAACAACACCTGCCCGGCATCCGGATCGATGATTTGGTTCAGGATGCGCAAAAAAGTTGTTTTGCCGGCACCGTTGGGGCCCAGCAGGCCGTACAAACTGCCTTTGGGGATGTGCAGGCTGACGTCGTTGAGCGCGGTGTGGTCCGCGTAGCGTTTGGAAATGTTTTCAGCGCGTATCATGGGGGGAATTCAAAGGTTCTGAGGCGTTTGCCGTCTCTACTTCTGCCGGCAACAACCAGTGGAGCGCCTGCAGTGCGGCGTCCAGGGTAGGAATGGGCTCGCACACCAAGGTAAGGCGTTCGTTCTTTTGTTTCATGCGGAAGGTGCGCGGGTGCTGCTGCAAGGCGAGCAACACCGCCTGGAAAGACGGAGATTGGTAGTAGTCCGACTGCGCGTCGGAAGGAAAGTAGCCGATGGCTTTGTTTTGTTTGATCACCAACTTCTCCAGTCCAATTTTTGTGCCAAGCCACTTGACGCGCACGGCTTGCATGAGGCGTTGGGCGGCCGGGGGCAATGGCCCAAAACGGTCCACCAAACCTTCCTGGAATCGGAGTAATTCGGTTTCCGTGGTCAATGCGTCCAGCGCTTGGTAGAGTTTCAGGCGTTCTTCCACAAAATTGACGTAGCTGTCCGGCAGGAGGACTTCCAAATCGGTGTCTATGAGGCAATCCGCTTCCTCGCTTCCCCATCCACCGGGGGTGTCCGCAAACAAATCTTTGAACTCGGATTTCTTCAATTCCGAGACGGCTTCTGCCAGGATCTTTTGGTAGGTGTCGAAGCCCAGGTCGTTGATAAAGCCGCTTTGGTCCGCGCCCAGCAAGTCCCCAGCGCCCCGGATTTCCAGGTCCCGAAGGGCAATTTTAAAGCCGCTGCCCAGGTCCGAGAACTGCTCCAACGCTTGCAAACGTTTGCGGGACTCGTCCGGCAGGGAGCCCAGAGGCGGCGCCAGCAGGTAGCAAAATGCTTTGCGGTTGCTTCGGCCCACACGGCCGCGCATTTGGTGCAGGTCGCTCAAGCCAAAACGGTGGGCTTGGTTGATCACGATGGTGTTGGCGTTGGGCACGTCCAATCCGCTCTCAATGAGGGTGGTGCTGACCAGTACGTCGAATTCGCCTTCCATGAAGGAGAGCATCAGGGTCTCCAACTTGTGGCCCTCCAGCTGTCCGTGCGCGATGCCCACGCGGGCCTCCGGAACCAAGCGCTGGATCATGCCGGCCACCTCCTGAA
This sequence comes from Flavobacteriales bacterium, assembly GCA_947464785.1. Lineage (GTDB taxonomy): Bacteria > Bacteroidota > Bacteroidia > Flavobacteriales > Schleiferiaceae > CAMDTE01. The sequence continues at coordinate 6,907 of CANHXZ010000020.1, forward strand.
TGTTCTCAATGCGGTTGTGGATGAAAAAGACCTGTCCTCCGCGCGACAGTTCGTACTGGATGGCGTCGCGCACCACTTCCTCGCCAAAGCCCATGACGTGCGTCTCAATGGGCTGCCGGTTGGGGGGCGGCGTGGCCATCACGCTCAGGTCTCGGGCGGAAAGCAACGAGAACTGAAGGGTGCGGGGGATGGGGGTGGCGGTGAGGGTCAGGGTGTCCAACTGCACGCGCAGGGTTTTCAACTTGTCTTTTACGTTGACGCCAAACTTTTGTTCTTCGTCCACCACCAAGAGGCCCAAGTCTTTGAACTGCACGTCTTTGCCCACCAATTTGTGCGTGCCGATGAGGATGTCGATTTTGCCATCGGCCAAGTCTTGGAGGATGGCTTTGGTTTCTTTGGCGGTGCGCGTACGGTTGAGGTAGTCCACGCGCACGGGGAAGGAGGCCAAGCGCTTACTGAAGGTCTTGAAGTGCTGGAAGGCCAGGAGGGTGGTGGGAACCAAGACGGCTACTTGTTTGCCGTCCGTAGCGGCCTTGAAGGCTGCGCGAATGGCGATTTCCGTCTTACCAAATCCAACGTCGCCGCAGACCAATCGGTCCATGGGACGCGGTTTTTCCATGTCTGCCTTGACGTCTGCGGTGGATTTGACTTGGTCTGGGGTGTCTTCGTAGACAAAGGAAGCCTCCAACTCGTGCTGGAGGTAGGAGTCCGGAGCAAAGGCGTGGCCGGGGGCGTCTTTGCGGCGAGCGTACAACTGAATGAGGTCGTAGGCCATCTCCTTGACCCGCTTTTTTGCCTTGGCTTTGAGCGTTTGCCACGCACCGGATCCCAGCTTGTGCAGCGCGGGAGCGGTTCCGTCTTTGGCGTTGAACTTGGCGATCTTGTGGAGGCTGTGGATGCTGACGTACAGCACGTCGTTGTCCCGGTAAATCAGCTTGATGGCTTCTTGCACGGCACCCCCCACGTCAATTTTTTGGAGTCCGCCAAATTTACCCACGCCGTGGTCCAAGTGGGTCACAAAATCCCCCATCTGCAAACTTTGCAGTTCCTGCAGGGTGATGGCGTGGGCCTTGTCGAATCCATTTTTCAGGCGGAAGCGCTGGTAGCGTTCAAAAAGTTCGTGGTCCGTGTACACCACCCGGCCGCCCACGGGGTCTTCCCATCCGGCGTGCAGGGCGCCCAGCACGGGCTCAAATTCCACCAATCGGCCCATGTCCTGAAACAGGGTGCGCAGTCGGTCTATTTGCGTTTGGGCGTGGGCCATCAATACAACCGATCGTCCCAAACGGCGGTGGTTCTCCACGGTGTCTGCCAGCAGGCTAAAGTTCTTGCCAAACGCGGGCGATGGCAAGGTTTGCCAGTGCACCGTTGCGTGCGTTCCCTCGCCGTCCACGGTCAGCGAGCGTTGGGCCATTCCCGCCTCCCAGCGCGCCCGATTGGCGAACAATTTGTGCGGTTCTCCCCGCTGGATGGGGCCGGTAAGTTGCGCAAAAGCATCCTCCGCGCGGGCGTAATCACGTTCCAGTTTTTCGCCCACCACCTCGGGGGACTCCACCCACCAGCGGGTGTCCGACGGCACAAAGTCCCAAAAGGATTCGCGGGTTTCCAAGACGGATTTATTCTCTATGTTGGGCACCACGTCCATGCGTTCCACGGTGCCGTCGCTCCATTGCGATTCCACGTCAAACGTTCGGATGGAGTCGATTCGGTCGCCTAGAAACTCAATGCGGTACGGACGGTCGAACGCGTACGAAAACACGTCCACAATGCCGCCGCGAACCGCAAATTGCCCGGGTTCGGTAACAAAGTCCGTCCGCTCAAAATGAAGGTCAAAGAGGGTTTCGTTCAGGAAGTCCAGTCCCAAGGCATCCCCCACCGCAAGGGAAAACGTTTGTCCCTGCAGCGTTTTGTGGGAAACCACTTGTTCAAACAAGGCCTCCGGGTAGGTGACCACCACGAGTGCCTCCGTGGGACGTCCCAAACGGGTGAGCACCTCCGCGCGCAGCACCACGTTGGCGTTGGCGGTTTCCTCAAAGGCATACGGACGCCGAAAGCTGTCCGGATAAAAGACCGCCTGACCCGCGGGCAGCAGCTTCTCCAGGTCGTTGAAAAAATAAGCGGCGTCTTCCTTGTCCGAGCGCACCACCACCAAGCGTCCCAGGGCCAGGGTGGCGCAGGCGGCAGCGATGCCTTTCAGCGAGCCGGACGCGCCGTGCAGGCCCGTGCTTCGGCCCGCAGGAGTTTCGTTCCACCGTTCCAGCCATTCGGTGGTTCGGAGGTCCTTTCGGTACAGGTCTAGGAGGTGGGCTGGCGTCATGGAACTAAGTGAGGCCGCGAAATTACGGCGCAGGTGTTCCCGCCAGGAAGCCTTCGGCGTCTTCCACCATTTTGGTGCTTCCAATGAAGAACGGCACCCGTTGGTGCAGGGCGGAAGGGGTTAAATCCAAAATGCGTTGGTAGCCGTCTGTGGCCTTGCCGCCCGCTTGTTCAATAATGAACGCCAAGGGGTTGCACTCGTACAACAACCGCAGTTTTCCCTGTGGGCTTTTGGTGCCGGTGGGGTAGATGTAAATCCCTCCTTTGATGAGGTTTCGGTGAAAATCACTCACCAGCGAGCCAATGTACCGTGAGGTATACGGGCGATTGGTGGCCACGTCAATGGCTTGACAGTATTTGATGTACTGCTTCACGCCTTCCGGAAAATGCACGTAGTTTCCCTCGTTGATGGAGTAAATAATTCCAGTCTCCGGGCACTGCATGTTGGGGTGGGACAAGGAGAAAACCCCAATCGACGGATCCAACGTAAAGCCGTTGACGCCGTGCCCGGTGGTGTACACCAGCATGGTGGAGCTTCCGTAGGTGATGTAACCGGCGGCAACTTGCTGATTTCCAGGCTGTAAAAAGTCTTCCAACTGCACCGGGGTTCCCACGGGCGTCACCCGTCGGTAAATGGAAAAGATCGTACCGATGGAAACGTTGACGTCGATGTTGCTGGAACCGTCCAGCGGGTCAATCAAAACGACGTACTTGGCGTTGGAGTGGATGGGATCGTTGAAGGCAATGAAATCCTCTTCTTCCTCGCTGGCCATGCCGCAAACTTCCCCGCGGCTGCGCAGCGCCCGCGCAAACGTGTCGTTGGCGTAGACGTCCAGCTTCATTTGCCGTTCGCCCTGAACGTTGTCGTTGCCGACGTCGCCCAAGACATCCGCCAGTCCGGCTTTGTTGATTTCGCGGTTGACCACTTTTGCGGCCAGCCTAATGGAAGAGAGCAGGGCCGATAATTCACCGGTGGCGAAGGGAAAGTCGCTTTGCTTGGCAACCAAGAATTCGCCCAGGGTCAGGGGTCTGGAGGTTTGCATGTGCGTTGGGGTTGGGTTGGTGTGGGTTGATTTCTGAGTCCTACAAAGATAGCCGACCTGCAGCGTACTTTTGAACCTATGAATTCCGTTCGACCCGCCCAGGCCCATGATTTTCCGGCCGTCCACGCCTTGGTATGCGCCTTGGCACATTTTGAGCAGGCGCCCAACGAAGTGGAGGTTACCCCGGAATCTCTGCTGCAGGATTGGAAGGCCAGTCGGTTCGACGTATGGGTGGCCGAGGTAGATGCTTCCGTACGCGGCATGGCGTTGGGCTTCTGGCGCTATTCCACCTGGAAAGGTCCCACCTACCACCTAGAAGATTTGGTGGTGGACGAGGCCTACCGGGGACGCGGATTGGGCGGTTTGCTCTTCCGCACGGTGGCCGATCACGCCGCGGCGCAAGGGGCGCAACGCTTGCATTGGGAAGTTTTGGATTGGAACACGCCCGCCGTTCGCTTCTACGAATCCTTGGGTGCTGAAATTGCCAAAAATTGGTGGCCTTGCCGCTTGGACCGCGCCGGTTTGGAGCGTTTGGCGGGGTCTTCCCTTCCTGCCGTTGATCCCCAAAACGCAAAGGTTCTACCGTAAATCTGCTGTTTCGATGACCCCATCCTCTACAAACACCTGGCGCGTATTTAAATTCGGCGGCGCCTCCGTAAAAGATGCCGACGCGGTTCGGAACGCCGTTTCTCTGGTGGAGCACTACGGCCAGGAGCCTTTGGCGGTGGTGGTCAGCGCCATGGCCAAGACCACCAATGCCTTGGAAAGCGTCGTTCAGGCTCTGGCCCACGGTCAACGCGCGGAGGCGGAAGCGCTGCTTGCTCCGGTGATTTCCTTCCACCGGGAGGTGGTGGAGCACTTGGGTCTTGCGGATACGGATCTGAGCAACAGATTGGACGCTCATTGGCAATCGTTGCTGCAGGCAACGCCCACGCCTTATGCCGCCGCGTACGATGCCGTGGTGGGCGGAGGAGAATGGGCCAGTGCCCAAATCTTGGTGACTGCCCTGGTGCAAAAAGGCTTGGCCGCACGCTGGGAAGACGCACGGAACTGCATCATTACCTCAGCCGAACACCGCCGGGCGTCGGTGGATTTTGCGGCTACCGCCCAGCGGTTGGCCCATTGGCGTGCCTCCGGAATTGCGGTGACCCAAGGTTTTGTAGGTGCCACTGCGGACGGCGTTCCCACCACACTGGGTCGGGAGGGGTCGGATTACACGGCAGCGGTTCTGGCGCATTGTTTGGAGGCCGACGAAGTCACCATTTGGAAGGACGTTCCGGGGGTGTTGTCCGGCGACCCCCGTTATTTCCCAAATCCCGTTCAGCTCACCGAAATCCCGTACCGGGAGGCCATCGAATTGGCCTACTACGGTGCATCGGTCATTCACCCCAAGACCATCCAGCCGCTGCAAGCCAAAGGCATCGTGTTGCGGGTTCGGTCTTTTGTGGATCCGAAACTTCCATCTACCCGCGTTGGTGGTACTGAAAAACTGGAGCCCAAGGTTCCGTGCTTTATTCGAAAAGCGAATCAGGTTTTGGTTTCGGTGGCTTCCCGCGATTTGCGATTTTTGGCAGAACGTGATTTGGCCCATCTGTACAGCCAGTTCCACGCCCACGGCGCGGAGGTGAATGCCGTCCAGCACGGTGCCACCCAAACGTCGTTTGCGCTGACCCACGATTCCGTTTTGTTTCCGGAGCTGTTGGTAGCGCTGCAAGCGGATTTCCGCGTAGTCTACAACGACAACTTGGTGCTTTACACGGTTCGTCATCCCAACGACGATGCGATTCACTGGGTACGCGCCCAAGGCGAGCGCATGCTGGAGCAGTCCACCCGAACCACGTTTCAGGCCTTGGTACGGGCTTGACGAAGGGTTTGCCGCGGCCGCCGGCCGCGGAGCCTCTAAACAAAAATGCCGGGCGCAGCCCGGCATTTTTGTTTCCAACCCACAAGAGCAATTACTCCCAGGTGTAAATGTGGTAGGTATACCGCACGCGCAATCCGTTGATGCGATCCGGGGTGTCGTCGTTGGCCACGGTGAATCCTTCAATTTTATCACCAGGTACAAAATGCGTTCCCCACTCCAAAGCCAAAGACTGATACTCGCTCAGTCGGAACTTCCAACCCAGGTCCAAACCGTAGGTCAGACTGGGGTTCGTGCCGTTGTATAGGGTTGCGTTGGCCGGATAGGGAACGTCGTACATATAAGAGGACTGCGTGAAAACGACTCCAGCGCCCGGGCGGAGGTACGGAGTGTGGAAGTGGCGCTTGTAGTACTTACCGAATTTGCGCAAATGAAGGGTCAATTGTCCCTGAACCTGTGCGTATGTGCTGTTCATTTCAATCCCCGTAAAACCAACTGCGGTGTGGTTGCGGTTGTCCGCATACAGCGTGCCGTAGCGACCCTCAAACCCCCATCCCCAGCGGGGACCGGTAAAATGGGTGAAGCCAACTCCAAATTGGGGCCGTGCCTCGAAAAGGAGGTTGTTGATGCTCGGATTGTTGGCAAAATTGCCAATGGCATTGGAAGTGCCTGCAAACGCAGACAAATCGTACGTGCGCAAAGAGCGCTGGGCAGTCAATTCGGCGGAAGAAACCGCCAGAAAAGCCAGAAGAGAGACGGCAACAATACGGGTCATGATGCGAATGTACGGATTCAAGGCATAAAAAAAGCCGCCCGTTGGCGGCTTTAAAACGAATTTATAAGGAATTACTGAGCGTCTGCGCAGGCAAATTCACGGGCGGATTGGATCCGATCGTTATGGTAGGTAAAGGCGTAAATGGATTTACCGTCGGCACTGCGGACTGACCATGTGCCAACTTTTTCACCGCGGTCGTACTGACCCACGCTCAATACTTGGCCGTTTTCATCGAATTCCAAATACTTTCCGTGGAACTGACCGTCCAACTTAAACGCTGAAATGTGGGTAGAACCAGAGGTGTGCAAAACCACATAAGGCACCATGGACTTCGCAGGTTCATTTTGACTCCATGCGCTTACAGAGATCAAAACGAAGAGGGAGAAAAGGAAGTTTTTCATGGAGGCGGTGTTAATTAATTATTAACTGAGAACACTCAAAGTTAACATTAATTTAACACAAGACAACAGACAACTGAAAATTTAACATTGGACCACCGCCCATGCTCCATTCCCGTCTGGCAATGATTCTCGTATTAGCGGAACAATTTATCGTGTTTATCCAAAAGCACTTGGGCCATTTTTGGAAAACTCTGGTGGCTCCAGCCCGCAATGTGCGGGGTCAGTAGGGCCCTCGGATTCGCCAGCAAGGCCTGAAGTTCTGCTGGCCAAGCGTCGGTTTCCAGGCCGGTGAGGCTGGCTTTTTCAAAGTCCAAAACGTCCAATCCTACGCCCAACAGTTGCCCCGATTCCAAGCCGCGGAGCAAAACGGACGTTGGGGCTATGGCTCCCCGGGAGGTATTCAAGAGGGTAAACGGATGTGCGAAGCGTGCGATCCATTCGGAGGTCACCAAGCCGCGGGTTTCCGGGGTGAGGGGTAGGTGCAGGGACACCACGGTGGCCTCGCGCTCCACGGTAGCCCAATCGACCTCTTCAACACCCGACGGGGCGTAGCCGGTTTTGTATTTGTCGTACGCCAAAACGCGGCAGCCAAATCCGCACAAGCGTTGGGCGAAAGCGGCGCCCATGGGACCAAAGCCCACCACGGCAACGGTTTGGTTTTCCAGTTCGTCGCCCTTGTTTTCCGAGCGCAACCACAATCCTTGTTCGATTTCCCGATGCGACCACGCAATGCGGTGCCGCAAGCCCAGCAGCAAGCCAACGGTGTGTTCGCCCACGGCGGTGGCGTTGCCTTCCGCTGCAGCAATGCACACGATTCCACGCGCTTCAGCAGCCTCCAAGTCAATGTTCTCCAATCCAGCGCCCAAGCGCATGATCCAGCGCAAGTGCGGGGCGCGCTCCAGAAAATCCGCGTTGATGGGGAGGCGGGAGCGAACCACCACACCCTCTGCTTCGTGCAACGGTAAATCCTCCAGCACTGTGGTGTAGTGCCGTTCCACGCCATAGCCGCGCTCGGTCAAGCCAGACTCCAACAAAGGGTCTGTCGATTCCAGGCAAACCACTTTTTTCAAAGCGGCAGCATTAAAATCCAAAAATTCCCCGCGCAATGGCGAAGTAGATGGTGAGGCCCAAGACGTCGTTGGTGGTGGTGATGAAGGGGCCGGTGGCCAAGGCGGGGTCTATGCCGCGTTGGTGCAGCAACCACGGGACGGCGGTGCCAAAAAGGGAGGCAAAGACCACCACGGCCAGCAAAGACAGCGCTACGGTCAGGCTGAATTGCAACCCCAGTTGAGCCGCCCAACCGTAGATGAGGATGAGTGCACCAAAGATCAATCCGTTGAAGAGGCCAACGCGAAGCTCCTTGAAGATTCGCTGCCAAAAACCGTCGTCCAGGGTTTGGTTGGCCAAGGCCTGAACCACAATGGCGCTGGATTGAACGCCCACGTTGCCGCCCATGGCCGCAATCAACGGAATGAAAAAGGCCATTTGCGGCAAGAAGGCCAGCTGACTTTCGTTCGAGGAAATGACCGTGGAACTCACCAAGCCGCCCACCAGGCCCACCAACAGCCAGGGCAGTCGGGCGCGGGTAGACTCCAAGAGGTTGTCGTCGTGGTCCACTTCTTCCGAAAGACCGGAAAGCAATTGGTAGTTGCTGTCTGCTTCTTCCTGAATCACGTCCACCACGTCGTCGATGGTAATCCGGCCCAGAAGTCGTCCCAAATCGTCCACCACGGGCAGAACCACGAGGTCGTATTTTTTCATGATGCGCGCCACTTCAACCGCGTCGGTGGTGCTGGTTACGGACCGAATTTTGCGGTCGTACACCTCCGCAATGGGCGTTCGGGTGCTGAGCGTCAGCAATTTTTTCAGCGAGAGGAGCCCCAGCAACACGTCGTTGGGGTCCACCACATACACCGCGTGCACGTGCTCCACTTCTTCCGCTTGCCGACGCATTTCACGCACGCAATGCATCACGTTCCAGTCTGCCTGAACCTTGATCAATTCGGTGGCCATCAGGGCTCCAGCGGTCCCTTCGGCATGCGTCAACAAGTCCGCCAAGTCCTTGGCCAGCTCGACGTCTTCCAGGTTGCTGAGGACCTCGCGTTTCTTGGCTTCCGGTAACTCCCCCAACAAATCCGCGGCGTCGTCGGAATCCAGGTTGTCCAGCAAAACCTCGGCAATCTCTTTTCCGGAGAAGGTCTCCAGAATGCCTGCCCGCAGGTCGTCGTCCATTTCCATCAGGACCTCGGACAACTTGTCCGACGGGAATTCGGCCAAAACCGCCAGCATGGAGGATTCGCCCAACTCGTTCAGTACCTCCGCAGCGTCGGCGGGGTGCATTTCGCTCAGCTCCACCGCAATGGCCGCGCTTTCCCCAGCCTGCAGGCGGCGGAGGTAAGCGTCCAGTAAAGCTTGAGTCAATTCAGCTGCCACGGTACAATCGTTCAGTGAGTTCCACGAATTCGGCAACACTCAGTTGCTCGGCCCGACGGTCCGCCCACGGGGCCAGCGCCTCTTCGGAGTACAAAGGTAAGGATTTCAGCGCGTTGCGCAGAGTTTTGCGCCGTTGGTTGAAGGCGGTCTTCACCACCGCGGCCAATTGGCCGTAGGGCACAACGGGCGGATCCGCGCGTCGAACCAACCGAATCACCCCGCTCTTGACCTTGGGCGGTGGATTGAAACTTCCCTCGCTCACGGTGAACAAATACGTGGCGTCAAAGTACGCTTGGGTCAAAACGCTGGTGATGCCGTAGACTTTGGAACCGTGCCCGGCCGCCAAACGCTCGCCCACTTCTTTCTGAAACATGCCCACCAGTTCCGGAATGCGGTCCCGCATTTCCAGCAAACGGAAAACAATTTGGGTGGAGATGTTGTAGGGAAAATTGCCCACCAGAGCGAATGCGTCCGTTCCCCAGCTCGCCGGGGGAGACCAACGCAAAAAATCGCCCTCCACCAAGCGGGGAGCCAACTGCGGGTAGTGCGCCACCAAGTAGGGAATGCTCTCGGTGTCCAATTCAATGGCCCACGTTTCAAACGGTTTTTCCAAAAGGAACTGGGTCAAAACCCCCATGCCCGGTCCAATTTCCAGTACCCGTTTGCAGTCCGACGTCGGATCCATGGGGACTTGGACGGCGTCTGCCAAACGTTGGGCTACGGACGGCTCTTTCAAAAAGTGCTGCCCCAGGTGTTTTTTTGGGCGTACGGATTTCACAACAGACCGGCTCTTTTTAGCAAGGGCTCCACGCGCGGTGCACGTCCCCTAAATTGTTCAAATAAAATACCGGGCTCCACGGTGCCGCCGGCGGACAACAGGGCAGCAAAATCAGCGCCTACTTGGGGACTAAAAATTCCTTCCTCCTCAAACCGAGCAAAGGCGTCGGCGTCCAAAACCTCCGCCCATTTGTAGCTGTAGTAACCGGCGGAGTACCCGCCGCTGAACAGGTGGGAAAAAGCAGTGCTCAAGGAGGTGTTGGGCTCGCGCGGCATCCATTCCACGGGAGCCAGGGCCGCCGCTTCAACGCCTTCCACGTCCGTGGCTTCGGTCCGGGACCAATCCGCGTGGTGCCACGCCAAATCCAGCAGGCCAAAACCCAATTGGCGCAGGGTGGCCAAACCTTCTTGGAAATTCGCGGCGGCGCGCAACTTGGCCACCTCCGAGGCGTGCAAAGGTTCGCCCGTGCGGTAGTGCTGCGCAAACAGTGCCAAGGCCTCCGGTTCCGTGCACCAGTTTTCCATGATTTGGCTGGGCAGCTCCACAAAATCCCACCGCACATTGGTGCCGGTCAGAGAAGCAAAGGTTCCTTCCGCCAGCATGCCGTGCAGGGCGTGACCAAACTCGTGGAACAACGTAAGTACTTCGTTGAACGTCAGGAGCGCCGGGGTTCCGTCGGCGGAAGGCGGCGTAAAATTGCACACCATGCTGATGACCGGGCGCGTCTCGTGGCCCGAAGCGTCGGTGGATTGGGACCGGTAGGACGTCATCCAAGCGCCTTGGCGTTTGCCCGCGCGGGGATGAAAATCCGCCAAAAGGTGCGCGCAAAAACGACCGTCGGCGCGCCAAACTTCAAACATTTGTGCGTCCGGGTGGTAGGTGGGTTGGCCCGACGCCTCCACAAACCGCAGTCCGTATAGGCGCGTGGCTACGGCAAAGGCCCCGTCCAAAACGCGGTGCAGCGGGAAGTAGGGCTTGAGGGCCTCGTCGTCCACGTCAAAACGCATTTTTTTCATTTTTTCCGACGCGTAGCCCACGTCCCAACGGCGCAATTCCGTCAGGTGGAGGTGCTGCGCCGCAAATTCGCGCAGTTCCACGGCTTCGCGTTCGGCAACCGGCTTCGCTTTCTGGGCCAGGTCCAGCAGAAATTCGTGCACGGCCTCCGGGCTCTTGGCCATCCGTTCTTCGAGCACAAAGTCTGCGTGCGTGGCGTACCCCAGCAGTTGGGCGCGTTGGCTGCGCAAGCGCACCAGTTCCGCCACCACCGCGCGCGTGTCGTTGGCATCTCCGCGGTAGCCGCGTTGCCCAAAGGCGCGCCACAGGTGTTCTCGACCCGGCCGGTAGTCGCAGTAGGTCAGGTACGCCAGGTACGACGGCGCGTGCAGTGTGAACAGCCAGCCCGACTCTTTCCCGGCTGCGCGAACGGCTTGTTCGGCCGCCGCCAAGGCCTCTGCGGGAATTCCAGAAACTTCTTCCGGTGCCGTGCAGTGGTACGCAAAGCCCTCCAAGTCCGCCAAATTCTTTTCGCCAAAGCGCAAGGAAGCCAAGCCCAGGGCTTCGTC